>JBILGP010000117.1:0-5822 GCA_044350985.1 Polaromonas sp.
GTCTGGTCAGTTGCCCGATCTGCGGCGACGCCCAGGTGGAAAAGCAGCTCAGTGCCCCGCGCCTGAACCTCGGCGCTCAGCCACAGCCGCCGGCCAAGGCCCCGTCTGAGCAAGCGCCCGGTGGCGTTGCGGCCGCCATGGCCAACCCCCAATTGCAGGCGCTGTGGCTCAAGGCCATGCGTCAGATCGTGGCCAACACAGAAGATGTGGGCGAGCGCTTTGCCGACATCGCACGGCAGATGCATTACGGGCAGGAGCAAGAGCGTGGCATCCGCGGCCAGACGACCGCCGAGGAGGCGGCCGAGCTGATCGAGGAGGGCATTTCTGTCATGCCCCTGGTCTTGCCCGATGCCCTCAAGGGGCCGCTGCAGTAAGGGCAGGGCTCTGCTTGCGCGGCCCTGGAGACCCCGTTGTCGCTCAGCGGCTGTATTCGGCCCGCAAGATTTTTGCCGCCTCGGTCATCGCGCGCAGCTTGCCATCGGCCACCTCGCGCGGCAGGTATTTCATGCCGCAGTCGGGCGCCAAAATCACCTGTTCGGGCTTGATGTACTGAAGGGCCCGTTTGATGCGTGAGGCCACCACCACTGGGGATTCGATCGCCGGATCTTCCAGGTTCAGGCAGCCCACCATGATTTGTTTGCCCGGCAGACTCTGCAGCACCGAGCAGTCGAGGTTGGACTGCGCGGTTTCAATCGAAATCTGCTGGCAGCTGCAAGAGGCCAGTTCGGGCAGGAAGTTGTAGCCGTTGGGACGGGCGTGGATGATGGCGGCGTAGCCAAAGCAAATGTGCACGGCCGTCTTGCCCGTGACGCCCTCCAGGGCGCGGTTGAGCGCGCGGATGCCGTATTGACGGGCTTTCTCCGGCCGCGCTTGCAGATAGGGCTCGTCGACCTGAACCACGTCGGCGCCGTGGGCAAACAGGTCCTTGATTTCCTCGTTCATGGCCACGGCGTAGTCCATCGCCGCCTCTTCCTCGGAAGCGTAGAAGTCATTCTGGGCTTGCTGCAGCATGGTGAAGGGTCCGGGCACGGTGATCTTGACCTGGCGCGTGGTGTGCTTCTTGAGAAACAGCAGGTCTTCGACTTCAATCGCCCGAGTCCGCTTGATCTTGCCCACGATGCGCGGCACGGGGTTGGGATGGCCCGAGCGGTCCAGCGCCGTGCCCGGGTTGTCGATGTCCACGCCCTCGAGCGCAGTGGCAATGCGGTTGGAATAGCTCTCACGGCGGATCTCGCCGTCGGTGATGATGTCCAGGCCCGCGTCCTCCTGCGCCTTGATGGCCAGCACCGTGGCATCGTCCATGGCCTGCTGCAGATGCGGCTCGGCCACCCGCCACAGCTCCTTGGCACGCACCCGCGGTGGAAAGCGGCCCGCGAGCTTGACGCGGTCGATCAGCCAATCGGGCTGGGGGTAGCTGCCAACAATGGTGGTGGGGAAGAGCATGAAAACTTCCTGGTGGGTTAGAGATGGGGCGCATTTTCACCCATGTTGGGCAGTGCCACGGGGGAGTGCCGCAGGCCAGGCATCTGAGATGCGGGGGTGCCTGATGGGGGGACTGATGTGAGGGGACTGGTGTGGGGGGACTGGTGTGGGAGCGCCGCCCTCGGCGCGATGCAGCCCTTGTTCAAGCGCAGTCGCCACCAGAGACCTCATCGCCGCGAGGGCGCAGCTCCCACAGGAGCCTGCCCCCCACAGAGCTCAGGCCCCACAGAGCCCAGGCCCCCACAGCCTCCAGACTTTGGATCAGGGGTAGAGGCCGCGCAGTTGGCGGGTGTGCAAGATGCGCCGGCACGCGACGATGAAGGCGGCGGTGCGCAGGCTGACCTGCTGCTCCAAGGCCACGGCCCAGACCGCTTCGAGCGCTTGGCTCATGATGCGCACCAGACGGCGGTTGATGTCCTCTTCGTCCCAGAAGAAGCTGGAAAAGTCCTGCACCCACTCAAAGTAGCTCACCGTCACCCCACCCGCGTTGGCGATCACATCGGGCACCACCAAAATGTTGCGATCGGCCAGCACATCGTCGGCCTGTGGTGTGGTCGGCCCGTTGGCGCCTTCGAGCACCAGGCGCGTGTGCAGGCGGGCTGCCCGTTCGGGCGTGATTTGCTGCTCCAGTGCGGCTGGAATCAGGATGTCAGAGGGGACGTCCCAAAACGATTCATCGCTGATCGGCTCGGCCCCGGCAAAGCCGGCCACGCCGCCGTGCTCGCTCACATGCGCGAGCAGCGCGTCGACATCGAGGCCGCCGTCGCGGTAAACCGTTGCGCTGTGGTCCTGGACCGCTTGCACGCGCGCACCCGCTTGGGCGAACAGGCGCGCCGCGACGCCGCCCACATTGCCCATGCCCTGCACCGACACGCGCGCGCCCTGCAGTGGCAGGGCCAGATACCGGCAGGCCAGCTCGCCGACGGTGAACACACCGCGTCCGGTGGCCTCGCGTCGGCCGAGCGAGCCGCCCAGGTCAACCGGCTTGCCGGTGACCACGCCGGTGGTGGTGGCGCCCACGTTCATGGAGTAGGTGTCCATCATCCAGGCCATGGTCTGCTCGTTGGTGTTGACGTCGGGTGCCGGAATGTCCTGGTGCGGGCCGATGATGATGCCGATTTCGCTGGTGTAGCGGCGCGTCATGCGCTCGAGCTCACCGGCCGATAGCGTGCGGGGGTCAACCCGGATGCCGCCTTTGGCGCCGCCATAGGGCACGTTGACCGCCGCGTTCTTGATCGACATCCAGGCCGCCAGCGCCATCACCTCCGGCAGGTTGACATCTTGGTGAAAGCGCACACCGCCCTTGCCCGGGCCGCGCGAGAGGTTGTGCTGGACCCGATAGCCCTCGAAATGGGCCATCGTCCCGTTGTCGAGCTCAATGGGCACATCGACGACCATGATGCGCTTGGGCCGTCTGAGCGTATCGGCCCAGCGAGACAAGCTGCCCAGGTGCGGCAGCACCCGGTCGATCTGTTGCAAGTAATGCCCCCAGGGTCCGAGCGCGTTGGCGTCCAGGTAAGAGGGCAGGGTGGGGTAGAGCTGGCCGCTGGTGGCGGCTTGATGGGGCGCAGGCCTCATGGTGTGTCCTTGTGGGATGAATGAGACTTGCAAGCTTAGGCAAGCGGGCCTGCGCTGTCCAAGGCGCATTCGGCCTTGCGCCATGCGCTCGCGGCATGGCGCATCGACGGTTTTTTGCAAACTCAGGCGTTGAACTGCAGAGCGGCCAGGCGCGCGTACATCCCGCCGCGAGCGATCAGCTCGGCATGCGTGCCCTGCTCGATAAGCCGGCCTTGGTCGAGCACGATGATGCGGTCGGCTCGCTGCACCGTGGCCAGACGGTGCGCGATGACCAGCGTCGTGCGCCCGCGCATGGCCGACTCAAGCGCGGCCTGCACCATGCGCTCGCTCTGTGCGTCAAGCGCCGAGGTGGCCTCGTCGAGCAGCATCAGCGGTGGGTTCTTCAGCAGGGCCCTGGCAATTGCAATGCGCTGGCGCTGGCCGCCTGACAGGCGCACCCCCCGCTCGCCCAAAAAGGTGTCGTAGCCCTCCGGCAGGCGTTCAATGAACTCGTCGGCAAAGGCCGCCTGCGCGGCTGCGCGCACTTCGGCGTCGCTGGCCTGGGGTTTGCCGTAGCGTATGTTTTCCAAAGCGCTGCTAGAGAAAATCACCGGGTCCTGCGGCACGATGGCGATGCGATCGCGCAGGCCCTGCAGGCTCAGTTGTCCAGTGGGCGTGCCGTCGAGCGTGATGCAGCCCGACTGTGGCTGATAAAAACGCAGCAGCAGCGAAAACACCGTGGTTTTGCCGGCGCCGCTGGGCCCGACCAGGGCCACCGTCTCGCCGGGTTCAATCTGTAGATCAAAGGCGCTGAGCGCGGCTTGGCTGGGCCGGGAGGGGTAGTGGAAATCAATCGATTCAAATCGCACCGAACTGCCGCTGGGCGGCAGGGGTGGCGTCAGCGGCTGAGCGGGCGAGGCAATGCTGGAGCGGGTGACCAGCAGCTCCATCAGGCGCTCGGTGGCGCCGGCAGCACGCAGCAGGTCGCCGTAGACCTCGCCCAGCACCGCAAAGGCACCGGCCAGGATGATCACATACATCACCGTCTGACCGAGGTGCCCGGCGGTGATCTCGCCGCGCATCACCGACTGGGTTCCCTGGTACAGGCCCCACAGCAGTGCGGCCGAGCTGGCGATGATGATGAAGGCCACCAGCACCGAGCGCGCCCGGGTGCGTTTGACGGCGGTGTCAAAAGCCTGGTCGGTGGCCTGCGAAAAGCGCTGCGCCTCGCGACCTTCGGCACTGTAGCTCTGCACCACCGGTATGGCGTTGAGCACCTCGGCCGCAATCGCACTGGAGTCAGCCACCCGATCCTGGCTGGCCCGAGAAAGCTTGCGCACCCTGCGGCCAAAACGCACCGTCGGGATGACGATCAGCGCCAACACCCCGATCACCTGCACCATCACCCAGGGGTTGGTCCAGATCAGCATCAAGAGCGCGCCTATGCCCATCACCCCATTGCGCAAGCCCATGCTCAGCGAAGAGCCGACCACCGTCTGCACCAGCGTGGTGTCGGTGGTCAGGCGCGAGAGCACCTCGCCGCTGGGCGTGCGCTCGAAAAACTCCGGGCTTTGCTGCAGCACATGCGAATACACCGCCGAGCGCAGGTCGGCCGTGACCCGCTCGCCCAACCAGCTGACCAGGTAAAAGCGACCCGCGGAAAACAGGCCCAGCGCGACTGCGACGGCGAAGAGCTGGCCAAAATGCCCGGCCAGGGCGCTGCCCCCACCGGCCAACAAGCCGCCATCGATCAGCTCGCGCAGGGCCAGCGGAAACACCAAGGTCGCGCCGGCAGCCAAAAGCAAAAACAGCAGAGCCAGCGCGATGCGCAGGCGGTAGGGTTTGAGAAAGGGCAGCAGGCCCGACAGGGACTTGGGCGAACCCTTGGGCGCATCAATCAGAGGTTTGCTCACGGGCAGAGTGTAGGCGGGCACGGCGCCGCGGCCCGGTCCCTTGAAGTCCCTTGACCCAGCGAGCCTCGTTTTGCCGCACATGCGGTGGGGAGGTCAAACTCCTGCGGGCTATCTGGCGGCCACCCAGTTCCGTCAGTTCAGCCAGCCGCTTGCGAAGCAATGAGACTACTCAAAGGCAAATGGATTGAACACCTCAAGCCCCAGAGCCTGAAAGTCGGCCACATTCCGGCTGGCCACCTTCAGTCCGTGGACTTTTGCCGTGGCGGCGATCATGGCGTCTTCGTACAGCGTGTCTGACTTTCTGTGCATCAAGCGCGCCCAAGACATGAACGCTGCTGCGTCCATGGGCAGGACGTTGTAGGCGCCGGCCACCAAGGCCAGCCAGGCCTCGATCTCCCCGGCTTTTTGGGGATCTTGTTCTCGAGTCAGCTCGATGCCCGCTTGGATTTCCCCCAGCGTCACGGCAGACAGGTAGAGCTGGCTTTCATCCAGAGATTGCAGCCAAGCCACGACACCCCCGTGCGGGCGTGGCTTGCGCAGCTCAGACACCACATTCGTGTCCAGAAGATACCGCTGGGTCACAGGATCGGCTCCGCAGGTCGGCGCCTGGCTTGCCCTCGTGGCGCAGCGATCATGTCAGCGCGAGCTGGGTCGCACAGCAGCAGCTGTTTTAACGAGGGGCGCGCAGCCGACTGCAGCCGCCGCCACTCCTGCACTGGCACCAACACTGCGGCTTCGGCGCCGCGTCGGGTGACCATTTGAGGCCCTTCAAGCAGGCAAGCATCCAAAAATTCACTGAAGCGCGCTTTCGCGTCCTGTACTGGCCATGAGTGCATCTGAACCTCACTAAACTAGTCATTTGCCTAGTCT
>JBILGP010000118.1:0-5798 GCA_044350985.1 Polaromonas sp.
GCTTTGCGGAATCGGCGGCGCTGGCCAAAGAGGAAGAGGAGACGCTGCTTTACCGCGACATGCGCGCCGACATGCTGCAGCAGGTTTTGCGCCGGCTGGCTTCTGTCACCACCTTGCAGTTGGGCAAGATGCCGCTCGAGCGCTGAGCGGCCTGGCTTTCCTACAATCACAGCCCATGCAACTGGCCCCCGACCAACTGGCCGCTCACCTGGCGCGTGGGCTGGGCAGCTTGTATGTGCTCTACGGTGACGAGCCGCTCTTGATACAAGAGGCCGCCGATGCGATCCGGCAGGCCGCCCGGACACAGGGCTATACCGAGCGCAGCGTGCACACGGTATCGGGCGCCTATTTCGATTGGAGCGCAGTGCTGGCCGCCAGCGGCGCCATGAGCCTGTTTGCCGACCGCCAGATCCTGGAGCTTCGCATGCCCAGCGGCAAGCCTGGCAAGGAAGGCGGCCAGGCCCTGGTGCAATTGAGCCAGTCCTTGCAGGGCCAGGACTCGACCTTGGCCTTGGTGCTGCTGCCGGACCTGGACAAGGCCACCCGCGCGAGCGCCTGGTTCAGTGCGCTGCAAGCCGGCGGTGTTTGTTTGCAGATCGAATCGATCGACCGGGCGGCCTTGCCGCGCTGGATTGCCCAGCGCCTGGCGCTGCAAGGCCAGCGCATGGCCGCTGGCGAAAGCGGGCAGCAGGCGCTGAGTTTTTTTGCCGATCGGGTCGAAGGCAATTTGCTGGCGGCCCACCAGGAAATCCAGAAGCTGGCCCTGCTCTACCCGGCTGGCGAGCTGAGCTTGCAGCAGGTGGAGTCTGCCGTGCTCAACGTGGCGCGCTACGACGTCTTCAAGCTCGCCGAGGCGGTGCTTGCGGGCCAGGCCTTGCGCGTGCAGCGCATGCTCGACGGCTTGCGCGCCGAGGGCGAGTCGCAGGTGCTGGTGCACTGGGCGCTGGCCGAAGAAATTCGCAACCTCAAACGCGTCAAGGACGCCATCGCCGAGGGCCGCCCGCTGCCAATGGCCTTGCGCGAGAACCGCATCTGGGGGCTCAAGGAGCGCCTGTTCGAGCGCGTGTTGCCTCACCTGCCCGCCGGCACCCTGGCCCATCTGCTCGATGCCGCGCACAAGGTCGATGGCATTTGCAAGGGCTTGCGCCACCCCGACTGGCCCAGCGACAGCTGGCAGGCCCTCCACCGCCTGGCCATGCAGTTGTGCGAGCCGTGCGCCGCCGGCACACGGCCCTTGCGCGGCGCGCGGCCCGCGGTGTGAGCGGCACGAGCGCCCGGCCGTCATGACGTCTGTCCCGCCCGCCCCAGCCGCCGCGCTGCTTGGCCCCGGCCAGCGTCTGGCCATCCTCAGCGCATTGGTCGACGAGCAGCGCGGCCTGATCGATCAGCTGCAGCAGCGCCAGCGTGTGGAGCATGCCGGCCGCCACTTTTGGCTGGGTCTGTTCCATGGCGTGCCGGTGGTGCTCACCGTCTCGCGCATCGGCAAGGTCTCGGCCAGCATGACCGCGGCCATCTTGATCGAGCGATTTGCCGCCGGCGCCGTGGTTTTTACCGGCGTGGCCGGCGCGCTCGGTGATGCGGTGCAGGTCGGCGATGTGGTGGTGGCCGAGGACTTCATCCAGCACGACCTCGACGTCTCGCCCCTGTTTGCCCGCTACGAAGTGCCCGCCTATGGCCGCGCCCGCTTCGCTTGCCATGCCGGCCTGAGCCAGGCCCTGCGGCAGGCGGTGCAGCACAGCCTGGCGGGCGAGTTTGCTCCGGCGCGCCTGCACCAGGGCCTGATCGCCAGCGGCGACCGTTTTGTCAGCGGCGCCGCCGAGGTGCAGGCCTTGCGCCAGCGGCTGGAGCAAGACGGCCATCCGGCCCTGGCCGTCGAGATGGAAGGCGCCGCCGTGGCCCAGGTCTGCGCCGATCACGGTCTGCCCTACGCGGCCATGCGCACCATCTCCGACCGCGCCGACGACCACGCCCACCGCGACTTTGCGCAGTTTGTCGAGCAGGTGGCCAGCCGCTACGCGCAGGCCATCATCGGGCGTTTGCTGGCCCCTTAAGGCGGGCCGCTTTTTTGCCTCAGGCGCTGGTCAGCGCCGCCTCAATGTCCGCTTGCAGCGACTCGGGCTTGTCCATCGAGCCGTAGCGCTTGATCACCTGGCCGTCCTTGCCGATCAGGAATTTGGTGAAGTTCCATTTGATGGCCTGCGTGCCCAAGATGCCAGGCGCGCTGCGGGTGAGCCACTGAAACAGCGGGTGCGCGCCCGGGCCGTTGACCTCGACCTTGCTCATCATGGCAAAGCCCACGCCGTAGTTCTTATGGCAAAAGCCCAGGATCTGCTCGTCGGCGCCGGGGTCCTGGCCGCCGAACTGGTTGCAGGGAAAACCGATCACGCTCAGGCCGCGCTCGCCATAGCGCTCGTGCAACTGTTGCAGGCCGGCAAACTGCGGTGTGAAGCCGCAGGCGCTGGCGGTGTTGACCACCAGCACCACGCGGCCCTTGAGGCTGCTCAGGGCCAGCTCCTGTCCGTCGATCTGGCGGGCGGTGAAATCGTGCAATGCGCTCATGGTCGTTCCTTTCGAGGCTGACCCGATTGTGCGGTCGGCGCAAAAACCCGTGCGGCCTGTGCCCACCTGGCCCCTGTGCGTCCGATCAACTCGGGCTCTTGGCTCCCGGCTGCAGCGCTGCCAGCAGCGCAGCCAGGATGATCAGACCGCCGCCGATGAGGGTGCGCGCCTGCAATTCGGCCGCGCCCAGCCAGGCCGAGGAGACGCTGGCAAACAAGATTTCGGTGAGCATGACCAAGGCGGTGGTGCTGGCGGCCAGGCGGGCCGCGCCGTATTGCAGGGCCAGGTTGCTGGCCAGAAAAGCCAGGCACAGGCCCACGGCCACCGGCCAGCCCGCGGCATTCAAGGCCGGTGCGCTCACCCCCCCCAGCCCCATGCCCAGCGCGGCTGCGGCCGAGGCCATGATTGCGCCGCCGCCAAACATGGCCAGCATGCGCCCTTCGCTCGGGCTGTTGCCGTAGCGACGCAGCAAGATGTTGGTGATGGCAAAGCACAGCCCGCCGCCGATGGCCAGCCAATCGGCGCCGCTGTTGGGCAGCGGCCAGGGGGAGTCGGGCGCCTTGAGCACGATCACCACGCCGCCCAGGGCCAGCAGCAGGCGCAGCAGCGAGGCCCGGCTCGGCCGCTCGCCCAGCAGCGGCCAGGCCAGCACGATGGACCAGGCGGGCATGAGATAAAACAGCAGCACCACACGCACCACGTCGCCGATGCTCACGGCCCAGTTGAAGCCCACATTGGTCAAGCCAGCGGCCACCAGCAGCAGCCACAGCCCGCGGTGATGGACCAGCGCACGCCAAGCCAGCGGGCGCCAGGCCAGCACGCACACGACCGCGGCAGCGTAGATTAGCGCGGTCGACCACAGCGGGTGCAGCCCCTGCTCTTGTAGTTGCCGAAACGGCCACCAGGACAGGCCCCAGACCAGGGCGTTGATGAGCAGGGCGCCGACGGCTGCCAGCGGCGGGCCGCTGGGCAGGCTTTGCCTTGCGTTGCGCGGTGCTTCGGGGCTCATGGCTGATGGCGCTTGACGCGAGGGTTGGCCCGGGCTGGGTGCCCAGAATCTGTCCCCGCCTTCAGTGCGATTTGTCGCTGCGCGCGATCTCCAGCAGGGCTTGCACTTCCTGGTTGTGGTGCACCAGATTGCTCTGGTGCCAGCGCTGGATCACCCACATGAAGCCGGCCACCACGATGCCAAAGGCGGTGATGGCGCCAAACGCGGACATCCCCAGGCCGGTCGACAGCGCGTAGAAGCCACCCAAGCCCAGGATGCAGGCCTGTTCGTTGAAGTTTTGCACCGCAATTGAGCGGCCAGCGCCCATCAGGTTGTGGCCGCGGTGTTGCAGCAGTGCATTCATCGGCACCACCAGGAAGCCGCCGAGCCCGCCGAGCAGGATCAGGAAGGGCGCGGCCACCCAGACGTTATCGATGAAGTTCATCAGGATCACCAGCAGCCCCATGCCGATGCCCAGCGGCATCAGGCTGGTGGCCTGGTCGAGCCGGGTGCGGGTGGAGGCGATCACCGCGCCCACCGCGGTGCCGATGGCCACCACGCCCACCAGCGCCGAGGCCTGAGTGGTGCCGTAGCCCAGCGCTGCGGCCGCCCAGGCCAGCACGATGTAGCGCAGATTGCCCGAGACACCCCAAAACAAGGTGGTGGTGGCCAGCGAGATCTGTCCGAGCTTGTCGCGCCACAGGCGGGTGTTGCATTGCCAGAAGTCCGGCAGCAGTGCCATCGCGTTCTTGGGGATCGGGCGCATGGTCACGCCGGTGTGGGGAATGCGGGTGTTGAACCAGGCCGCCAGCGCATAGACGGCCATCAGCACCATCAGCGCCGCCTCGGGCGGCGTGTCGATGCCGGTGTCGAACATGGGCAGATCCAGGCCCAGCAAAGTGCCCGAAATGCGCGGGCCCACCAGCTGTCCGCCCAGCAGCACGCCCAAAATGATGGAGGCAATCGTCAGGCCCTCGATCCAGCCATTGGCCTTGACCAGTTGCGAGGCCGGCAGCAACTCCGTGAGGATGCCGTATTTGGCCGGCGAATACGCGGCCGCGCCCAGGCCGACGATGGCGTAGGCGGCCAGGGGATGCATGTGAAACACCATCGCCAGGCAGCCCACCACCTTGATGGCGTTGCTGACAAACATGACCTGGCCCTTGGGCCGGGCATCGGCGAAGGCGCCGACAAATGGCGCCAGCACCACATAAAACAGCGCGAACATGGGCACCAGGGCCGCCGGCTGCCATTTGGGTGCGCCGCTAGCGCGCAGCAGTTCGACGGCCACTACAAACAGCGCGTTGTCAGCCAGCGAGCTGAAAAACTGCGCCGCCATGATGGTGTAGAAGCCGCGTTTCATGGATCAAAAATGGGTGCGGGCTGGGGCTCGGTGGCCGTCAGGGGGCCATCAGCCAGGCTGATGGACTGTGAAAAATTCGGACCCGCTGGATGAAGGTTCCGGTTTATAGCACGCGCCTCGGTGCCAAAATGCCGTCGACCGGGCTTGCCCGGGTGTTGCAGGCCAAGACCTTGCTCGCACCCCGGTTTTTTGCAGCCCGCTTGCCTTGCTCTGACTGCCCACGCCCATGCCCCGTCCCATCCTGGCCACCATCGATCGGCAGCACCTGCGCCACAACCTGGCGCGGGTGCGCCAGCACACGGGCGATGCCAAGCTGTGGGCGGTGGTCAAGGCCGACGCCTACGGTCATGGCATCGAGCGGGTGTTTGACGGCTTGCGCGGCGCCGACGGGTTTGCGCTGCTCGATCTGGCCGAGGCCGAGCGCGTGCGTGCGCTGGGCTGGCGCGGGCCCATCTTGCTGCTCGAGGGCTGCTTTGAGCCGCGCGATCTGGAAGCGTGCTCGCGCCTGGGTCTGTGGCACACGGTGCACTGCACCGAGCAGATCGAGATGCTGGCGGCCCACAAAACGCAGCAGCCGCAGCGCATCTTTCTCAAGATGAATTCGGGCATGAACCGCCTGGGCTTTGCCCCCGAGCGTTACCGCGCCGCCTGGAGCCGCTTGCAGGCCCTGCCGCAGGTCGACGACATCTGCCTGAGCACCCATTTCAGCGATGCCGACGGGCCGCGGGGCATCGCCGAGCAGTTGGCGCGGTTTGAGCAGATCACCGCCGACTTGCCGGGCGAGCGCTCCTTGAGCAACAGCGCGGCCAGCTTGCGTCACGCCCCGGCACTGCAAACCTTGAGCGACTGGGTGCGGCCGGGCATTGCGCTGTACGGCAGCGCGCCCGA
>JBILGP010000498.1:0-5795 GCA_044350985.1 Polaromonas sp.
TGGTCGCGCTCTGAGGCACGCAGACGGTCAACCGTCAATGAGCGCAGTCAATCGGCCCAGCGCGTCGTCGATGACGACTTGCGGTACGCGCTCGATCTTTCGGGCTTTTCTTGCGGTCAGATCGAGCATGCGGATCTTGTTGATCAGCGCAACCCCTTGGGTTTTGCATCCCGTGCCCGTGAGGCTGACCGCAAAGCCCGCGTAACGTGAGTAATCGCCGCCCTGGGTGATGGGGGCGACCAGAACGTCCCCTAAACGATTGAACTGACGAGTGGTCAGAACAAGAGCGGGACGGGTGCCTTTTTGCTCGTGCCCGAGAGCTGGGTCCAGAGGCACGCTCACCACATCACCGCGATCGAACACGGTCATCACCAGACCTCTTGCCCAACAGGGCCCGACGCGTCCCAGGCTGCCAGGTCTGCCGGGGGTGCCGCTTTTCGATCGCACTGAGCGATCAGGTCGGCCAGCAGGTATTTGCGCTTTCGAGCCAGCACAATCTGCCCCTGCTCATTGGTGTCCAGCGTCATGGCCTGTCCGGCGGCCAGGCCCAGATCCTTGAGAACGGCAGGCGGCAGCACAGCCACCGTGCTGTTGCCGTACTTTCTGAGAACCACTTCCATCATTGCTGCACGCCTTGTTCAAATGAAGGGCGAAGGCTAGTCCCAATTGGCGGCCAAGTCAAGCATTGTTGAACATCACGGTCCCCATGATGGCGCCTCGTCGCGCCATGCGATCGCCTATTCCTCAGCCGCAACGCCCCGGTCGAGCAGGCGGCCCAGCCGGGCTGCCTGCACTTTTGCGGCCTTTTTTGCCACAGAACTGCCAGTCTAGGCTCAGATCGGCGACCAAGCGCTTGAGCTTATTGTTTTCTTGCTCAAGCTATCCATAGGTTGAAAAATCATGCCGGATTTTCTACGTCTCAACGCTTAGGCTTTCTGGGTCAGGGTCACAACCAGGACCGAACTTCGCTGAATGTTCAGTGCGCACCGGCAAAAACCAGGGATATCGCGGTGCCGCTCAAGGTGATCAGGATGCCTAGGACCATGACGCCATTGAGCTTCTCCTGGTTGCGCATCACGAAGTAGCTGATCGGCATCACCACCAGCGGCGTACACATGGAGATCAGCGCGGCCACGCTGACGGGGATGTACTTCATCGAGGCGATCACCAGCGATTGCGCCAGGAACTGCAACACGCCGATGCCGGCGAACAGCACGGCGCCCTGGCGGTTGGCCAGGATCTCGCGCCTGTAGTCGGGCAACTTCTTGCGGTTTGCCAGCAGCAGTGCGAGCAGCCCGGCTGCCGCGCCGATCGTCGTACCGAGCACTGGTTCGTTCCAGATACGCACCGCCGAGCCGCGGAATATGTGGCTGCTGGAGTACGCTGCGGAAGATGCGATGCCGAGCAGCAAAGCGCCCCAGACCATCGCGTTGGCGCGGCGCGTGCGCCCTCCCGGCAAGGCGCCTATAGCCGCAGGGCTGCCGGTAGCGCGCCGATGGAGCCCTAGGCTCATGGAAACCATGCCCAGGATCGCCAGCGTAATCCCTAGAATTCCCATCCAGCTGATCATCTCGCCGAGTAACACCCACGCGAAAAATGCGGTCAGCAAGGGACTGGTGCTTTGCAGAGCCGATGCCGCAGATGGCCCGATCAGCTCAATCGACTTAAACACCAGCCACCGGCCAAGGTAAGTCGACAGGATGCCTGCAAGCGCGAACGCCACCACGGCCCAGGTGCTGATCCCTGCACCCACCTCTCCGAAAGCCAGCAGGAACGAGGAGATCAATAACCCAGTCGGCACGCCTGCGGCTGCCGCCAGGAGCGATCCGGGTTCGCTGCGCATGTTCCGCATGCCTACGGATATCAGCACCGTGCAGGCACCATAGGTCAGCAGGGATAACAGGGCCAGGGCACCGCCAAGGGCGACATCCGGTGTGATGCTTGGAATCAAGCTCATTCAGCACTTTCAGCCTTAACGGCCCAAAGAAAAGTCAATGGGTGCACATACTACCAAATTACTTCACTGAATGAATTATGCTCTTGCTGCATTATCGAGTGAAGCCCGGTCGCGACACGAGAAATGAGAGATGCATAGTGCATCTAAGCAACAGCCTCTGCATGGGCCTGCCGGATGAAGGCGGAGTCGATGCGCACAACAGGAGCGAGCCGAAGTGAGCCTTACCCCCGACAAGAACGCCTCATGGCCAGTGCCCGAGCACCGCGACCTTTATTACGGTGGCGGCTGGCGTAAGGCGCGCGGTGGCATGCAGTCCACCTTCAATCCTGCCAGTGGCCGCGCGCTGACCGAGGTTGCGGTGGCGAACAGTGAAGATGTCGATGCCGCGGTGCAGGCTGCCCAGCAGGGCTTTAAGTCCTGGTCCGGCGTGAACAACATCGAGCGGGGCAGGATGCTGCGCGAGATCGCTCAGCGGCTACGTGCGAATGCCGACGAACTCGCCTGGCTCGATTCGATCAACACCGGCAACCCCATCCGGGAAATGATCAAGGATATCGGCTTTGCTGCGGCGCACCTGGATTACTACTCTGGCTTCGTCCATGAACTCAAGGGTGAGACGATCCCAACTGCCGACGGCGGCTTGAACTACACCATGCGCGAGCCGCTGGGTGTCGTCGTTCGCATCGCCGCCTACAACCATCCGCTGATGTTCACTGCCGCCAAGCTCGCGCCTGTGCTGGCAGCAGGCAACAGCGTGGTTGTAAAGGCGGCGTCTCAGGCACCACTGTCCTCCCTGCGCATGGCCGAGATCATCGACGGTGTACTGCCGGCGGGCGTCTTCAACCTGGTAACGGGTGATCGCGAATGCGGCGATGCGCTTGTGCGGCACCCTCTGGTCAAGAAGGTGGCGTTGATCGGTTCGATCGAAACCGGCGTAGCGATCCTGCGCTCCGCTGCCGACAAGATCATGCCGGTGACGCTGGAACTCGGTGGTAAGAATCCGCTAGTGATCTGCGCTGATGCGCCGGTCGACAATGCGGTTCTTGCCGCCATCCAGGGTATGAATTTCACCTGGGCGGGGCAGTCGTGCGGTTCGACGTCGCGCTGTTTCGTCCACGCTTCTCTATACGATGAGGTCATATCTGGTATCTGTAAGCTGCTGCCACAGTTGCACCAGTGTGGGACGCCGACCGACCCTGCCACAACCATGGGCAGCCTCATTTCGCAGGCGCACTTCGACAAGGTGATGCGTTATATCGATCTCGCTGGGTACGAAGGTGCGAGGCTGGTGACTGGTGGCAAGCGGCCGGCGAACCCAGCTCTCGCCAACGGTTGGTTTGTCGAGCCGACGGTATTCGTCGATGTCACGCGCGACATGCGCATCTTCCGTGAGGAGGTGTTCGGGCCCGTGCTATCGATCATCAAGTGGGACGATGAGGAGCAACTCCTCGCCGACATCAACAGCGTCGAGTATGGGTTGACCGCGTCGATCTACACGCAGCACCTGGCGACTGCACACCGGCTCGCGAAGCGTGTGGAATCCGGGTATGTTTGGATCAACACCACCGGTGCTCATTACCTGGGCGTGCCGTTTGGCGGCTACAAGAAGTCCGGCATGGGTCGCGAAGAGGGCTTCGAGGAACTGCTCTCGTACACCCAGATCAAGAACGTACACGTGGCGCTCTGAGAGGAGCAAGCTCACGCCGGCGTATCGCGCTCGTGCTTGATTAAATCGGCCGCCTTTTCTGCGATCATGATCACTGCCGCATTGATGTTGCCGCTGACGATGCGGGGTATGACCGAAGCGTCTACCACCCGCAGCCCTCTGACGCCGCGCACTCTCAGCGTCGGATCTACTACCGCCAGCTCGTCGTTGGCGGTGCCCATCTTGCAGGTGCCGACGGGATGGTGTGCCGTCGCGGTCGTGGCGCGCAGGTAAGCCTCGAGGTCCTTGTCCGAGACGCAGCTGGGCCCTGGATCGAATTCCTCCTTCAGAAAGGGCTGCAAGGGTGCCTGGTGGGCGATCTCGCGGACCAGTCGAATGCCGTCACGCAACTTTTCGATGTCAGCTTGTTCCGTGAGCAAGCCCTGGAAAATGCGAACCGGCGCCTGCGGGTCAGCCGAGCGCAGGCTCACGCTGCCGCGGCTTTGCGGTTGCAGCAGCACCGGCCGCACCGACACACTGTCTTCGAAGCGCTGCACAAACGGTTCAAGCCAAGGATGCGCCGCCAGCGGTGCCAGATTCGATAGCAGTTGCAGGTCTGGGCCGGGCAGTGAGGGCTGCGTCTTGAGGAAAGCGACGAATCCCGAAGGCAGATCAGTCGCGAAACCTCTACCCAGCAGATAAGCCCGCATCATCTCGACGCCAAGCCGGTCGAGCCGCATGTTCGATGTGAACGGACCGCCCGGCAACCGCTTGAAGCGGACCTGCCCGCTCGCGTGATCGTGCAGGTTCTGGCCCACACCTATCAGCGGTGCTACCACTGGGATGGAGTATGCGGCCAGCTCCCGTGGATTGCCAATTCCCGAGAGCATCAGGATCTGCGGCGTATTGATGGTTCCGCCGCTGACGATGATCTCGCGCGCGCTAGCGATGCAGCGGCTGACGCCATCCTGCACATAGTCGACTGCGCGGGCCCGGCCGCTGTCGAAGCGGATCCGCTGCACGAGTGCACGAACCTCTATTTTCAGATTGGGCCGGTGTCGCACCGGATGGAGATACGCGACGGAGGCACTGCAACGACGCCCATGGCGAATCGTGCTTTGCAGCAGCCCAAAGCCTTCCTGCGACGGGCCGTTGTAATCGTCGTTGTGAACATGCCCAGCGGCGACACCTGAATCGATGAACGCTTGAATGATCGGATCGCGATAGCGCGAACGCCGCGTGACCAGGGGGCCGTCGCCGCCTCGCAGTGCATTCGCGCCGTCTTCCCAGCTCTCCTGTTTTCGGAAGTAGGGCAACACCTTGTCAAACGACCAATCCCCGAGTCCGGAGGCCGCCCAGTGGTCGTAGTCCGATCGGTGGCCGCGCACATAGGCCATCGCGTTGATGGACGATGAGCCGCCGATCACCTTTCCGCGTGCGCATTCGATGGCGCGGCCATTAACCGCTTCTTCCGGTTCGCTGAAATACTGCCAGTCAAACAGGCGCTGCTGAAAGACTCGGCCCCACGCGAGCGGGATTCGAAGCAGCGGATGTCCGTCCCAGCCGCCAGCCTCAAGCAACAGAACGCGCGTGCTCGGGTTCTCGGTCAGCCGGTTGGCCAGCACGCAGCCTGCAGAGCCGGCGCCGATGATGATGTAGTCGTACTCGTTCGAACGGTCCATTTTTCTTGCCGCGTTAGTCTGGCGCATCATCCCGCGATATTGCGGCCAACCGTGATTGAGGCGTCACCGATGCGCACGCTCACTAAGCTGACGTTCTTTGCGTTCTTGACCTTCTCCAGAAGGCGCGCGAGGGAGGAGGCATCATCCATCTGCACTCCGCCAGCAGCCCGCATCTGCGCGACCTGTTCGGCATCGGAGAAGTAACGCAGCAACAGATCATCATCGCTTACCCCTGGGCCGCCGAGAGTCCGCCTGATTTCAGCGAGACTCGGTTGCTCAGGGACCCAGCGCGCTAGTTCCTTTGACCGCTCGCGTGCGAGGATCTTGTCGCGTGCGTTCTGCTCCATCGAGTCGCGTTCATCTTCGCCCCACAGGCCGAGTGCGTACTGGATGATCTCGTCTGCAACGACCTTGTAGCGCTCACCGGCGACGACGTTCATTACGGCCTGGACACCGGTGAACTGAGAGTACGGTGTGACCATCACAGGATAGCCCAGGTCGGCCCGCACGC
>JBILGP010000119.1:0-5791 GCA_044350985.1 Polaromonas sp.
GGCCGGGCTCGCCGACCCTGGGCTTGACCTTTGGCTGGCAGTTGCTGGTGGCCGCTTTGCTGGCCTCGGCCCTGGCCGGCCTGATGGCCTGGGGCTTGGACCTGTTGGTGTTTCGGCCGCTGCGCCGCCAGGGCGCAGCGTCTTTGGTGCTGGTGTTTGCGGCTTTTGGTGCGGCGCTGGTGCTGCGCCATGTGCTGGTTCTGATCTGGGGGCACGAGTCTTACTTTTACACCCGCGAGCTGCAGATGGGCGTGATGATCGTCCCCGGCATCCGCGTGATGCCCGATCAGGTCTTCATCCTGGTGCTGGCCGTTGTGCTCATGCTGGTGCTGCATTTGTTTTTGACGTTTCACCGCACCGGCATCGCCATGCGGGCGATGGCCGAAAGCCCGGCGCTGTCGCAGGTCTGCGGCATCCGGGTCGACAGCGTGATGCGCACCACTTGGATCATCTCGGGCTTCATGGCGGCCATGGCCGGCGTGTTTTCTGCGCTGACGCCCCAGTTGCATCCGGAGTTGGGCTCCAACATGCTGCTGTCGGTGTTTGCCGCGGCAATTTTTGGTGGCGTCGGCAGCCTGCCCGGTGCGGTGCTCGGGGGGCTGCTGGTGGGCATTTCGGAGAACCTCTTTTTGCTCGTGGCCGATCCGGGCTACAAGCCGGCCATGCCCTTCTTGCTGCTGCTGGCCGTGCTGTGCTTGCGTCCGCAGGGCTTGCTTGGGGAGCGTTCATCGTGAGCGGGGTGGACTGATGGCCGGCGTGTTGTCCTATCTGGTGTTCTTTTTGTGCGTGGTGCTGGTGCTGTGCATCCTGACCATGGGCCTGAACCTGCAATGGGGCTTTACCGGCCTGTTCAACGCCGGGGTGGCCGGCTTTTATGCGATCGGCGGCTACACCCACGCCATCTTGACGGCCGCGCCCAACCCGCAGCTGATGGGCAACTATGGTTTGCCCTGGATCGTCGGCATCGTGGGCGCTGTGCTGCTGACCGCCTTGGCCGCTGCCGTGATCGGTCTGATCACGATCCGCCTGCGCGGTGACTATCTGGCCATCGCCACCTTCGGCATTGGCATCATGATTCAACTGGTGGCGCTCAATCTGGAGCGCTGGACCGGCGGCTCGCAGGGCATCACCCGGATCGCCAAGCCCCTGGGCACTGTGTTCGACACGCCCATGGCCTACAACTTGTTTTACCTGGTCTTCCTGATCGCGGTGGTGGCGCTGGTGTATTGGGCGCTCGAGCGGGTTTTGTCCTCGCCCTGGGGTCGGGTGCTGCGGGCCATCCGTGAAGACGAGGTGGCCGCTGCCTCGCTGGGCAAAAGTGCGGTGTGGTTTCGGCTTCAATCGTTCGTTCTGGGTTCGAGCTTGATGGGCCTGGCCGGCGCCTTGTACGTGAGTTTTATTGGTTTCGTCAGCCCTTTTGACTTCCTGCCCATCCTGACCTTTCAGGTCTGGGCCATGCTGATCGTCGGCGGCAGCGGCAACAACCGCGGCGCCCTACTCGGCGCTCTGGTGGTCTGGGGGGTCTGGGCCAGCAGCGGCGTGTTGGTCTCCAAATGGATTGCGCCGGCCTATGCGGCCCAAGGCGCTGCGATTCAGGTGATTCTGATCGGCCTGGTGCTGGTGCTGATGCTGCTGTTCAAACCGCGGGGCCTCATAGGGGAGCGTGCGGTTGTGTCAAGACATTTGGTTTGGTAAGCTGATTTTTCAACTCAACGAGAAAAGGACTGTCCATGACTGCCAGAGAATTTCGAACCTGCTTGGCCGCGCTGTTGCTGTCGGCCGCGTCGCTTCCGGCCGCCTGGGCCCAGGCCACGGCCTGCCCCGTCAAGGTCGGCGGCATCTTGCCCCTGACCGGCTCCATGGCCCCGATCACCAAGAAAATTGCGCAGGCTGCCGAACTGGCGTTCGAGCATGTCAACCAGGGCGGTGGGGTCAAGGGCTGTCCCGTGCAATTTATCTTGCGCGATGACCAGGGGCAACCCAGTGTGGGCGTCGATGCCGCCAAATACCTGGTCGAGGTCGAGCGCGTGCAGGCTTTCACCGGCACCATCTCCTCGGGTGTGACGGGCCCCATCATTTCTGCCGTGACTGCGCCTTCCAAAGTGGTGCAGATTTCCTGCTGCTCGTCGGCCAGCAACTTCACCGACGGTCGCAGCGGCGGGTATTTCTTTCGAACCCTGCCCACCAGCAAGACCCAGGCTTACGCCACGGCCTCCGAGGTCAACCGCCGGGGCATGAAGCGCTTGGCCATCATTTACGTCAACACCGACTTCGGCACCGACATGCTGCGGTTTTACCGGGGCGCCCACAACAAGCTCGGCGGCGACATCGTGGCCGAGGTGGCCTACAACGACAACCAGCCGAGCTACCGCGCCGAAGTCAGCCGGGCGCTGGCTGCCAAGCCCGAGTCCTTGCTGCTCATTGGCTTTCCCAAGGACGCGGTGACCATCGTTCGCGAGTGGCTGTCTCAGGGCGGCTCCAGAAAGGTGGCGCTCAACAACTCCATGCGCACCATGGACTTCGTCAACGGTGTGGGTGCCCAGTTTGTTGAGGACTTCTTTGGCATGGACAACGCCCAGGAACCCGGCCCCAGCGTCGATGCGTTCAACGATGCCTTCCAGAAGAAATGGAACGCCGACTCCAAGGGACCTGGCGTTCACACGCAGTACGACGCGGTCATGGTCATGGCTTTGGCGATGAACATTGCCAAAGACCTCACCGGTCCGTCGATTCGTGACGCCGTGCGGCGCGTGCACACCCCCGGCGGCACACCCGTGGGAACCGGCCCGGCCGAGTTCAAGAAAGCGCTCGAGCTGATCCGCGCGGGCCGTCCGATCAAGTACTCTGGCGCCACCGGGCCGATCGAGTTCGATGCCAATGGCGATGTCAGCGGCCCTGCGCTGGTCTGGAAGATCAGTAACGGCCAGATCGTCACCGATCGCACCATCGGCCTGACCGAGATGCAGGCGCTGACCCGTCGGATTGAGAACTGATGGGTGCGCGGGCGAGCGTGCCGGTCATCTGCTGATTGCCCAACGTGACCGAGGCTGCGCAGGCCCCTGTTCATGTCGCCAGCCTGGTCTGCGCGGTTGAGCCGGCCCGGGCCTTGCGCTTTATGGCCGATGGCCTGGCGCTCGGACGCTGGGCCCTCGGGTCGATGGAGACGGTGCGCGTGGCACCGGGGCTTTACCGAGGGCGCTCGCTGTTTGACGGATCGAGTGTTCTGGTGCGGCCCGTCCTTGACCCCCAGCGGGCCCAGGTGGACTATTGGGTTGGCCACGATCGCGAGCATCTGAGCGCGCGCATCATGGCCAAGGTGCTGCCCCATGCGCAAGGCTGCGTGGTGTGCCTGATGGCCTGGCGCAGTCCCGACATGTCTGACGCCCGCTGGGCGCGCCTGATCGCCTGCCATGAAGCAGAGATCCACCTCATTCAATCGATCCTCGAAACACCGCGCCGCTCGCTGCGGCGCTCATCCCAATGATCACTCTGTCCGACTGCCAGGCGCTCGATGCGCAGGACCCCCTGCGCCAGTTGCGGCTCAAATTTGCCCAGCCCACCGAGGACACGATTTACCTCGATGGCAATTCGGTCGGCGCCATGCCCGCCGATGCGCCGCAGCGGGTGCAGGAGTTGATGACGCGGGGCTGGCGCGACGCCCGTCGGCGCGGCTGGAGCCATTTCGACTGGATGGAAAAGCCCTGGCTGCTCGGCGAGGCGGTTGCCCACTTGCTTGGCGCGGGGCCGCAGGATGTGGTCTTTAGCGACAACACCTCGGTCAATTTGTTCAAGCTGCTGTCCTATGCCTGCAAGCTTGAGCCCAAGCGAGCCGTCATCGTGACCGAGCGTCACAACTTTCCAACCGATGTCTACATCGCGCAGGGCCTGGCCCGTCTGCTCGATGGCCGTGTGAGCGTGCGCTTCATTGATCACCCCGATGAGCTGCCCGCGGCCCTGGGCCCCGATGTCGGCGTGGTCTACCTCAGTCATGTGGACTACCGATCGAGCTACCGCTGGCCGATGCGGCAGACCAATGAGGCCATCCACCGCTGCGGCGCGCTGGCGTTCTGGGATCTTTCGCACGCGGCCGGCGCCATCGCGGTCAATCTTGAGGACGATGGCGCCGATTTTGCGGTGGGCTGTGGTTACAAATACCTCTGCGGTGGCCCGGGTGCGCCGGCGTGGCTGTATGTTCATCCGCAGCACCAGGAAAAGGATTGGCCGGCCATCGCGGGCTGGATGGGTCACCAGGATGTGTTTGCTTTTGCGCCGGACTATGAGCCCTTGTCAGGGGTGCGCCGCCACCTGACCGGATCGCCCTCCATCCTGGCCAATCAGGCCATGTCGGCGGCAGCCGACCTCTGGAAGACCATCGAGCCGGCCGATCTGAACTGGAAGCACCAGTCGCTGTCTGAGTTGTTGGTGCGGCTGCTGCAGCAGCGCTGCACCGATCTGGGCGTGGTGGTCACTTCGCCCCTTGATTACGCCCAGCGCGGCGGGCATTTGACGTTCAGCCACCCGGGCGCGGGCAGCGTGACCGAGGCCTTGCTCGCCCACGGCGTGGTGTCCTCGTTTCGCAAGCCCGATTCGATCCGCTTTGGACTCTCGCCCATGGCCCTGAGCCATGTCGATTTGTGGAACGCGGTCGATCGGCTGGTTCATGTGCTGCAAAGCGGTGTCTGGCAAGACAGCCGCTTTGCCAAGGTCTCGGTCTGAGCTTGTGCGGCCGGCGGGCCGCAGCGGGCTCAGCGCCGGCGCGCAGTGACCTCGATTTCCACCAGGCACTGGGCCAAGGCCAGCGGCGTGCACAAGGTGGTGTTGCTCGGTCGGGCCGGACCGAAGCGCTCGCGGATCACCTGACTGACCGCCTCCACATCGTCTCGGTGGGCCAGGTGCACCACCACCCGGACCACATCGAGCAAGCTCATCTGCGCTTGCTGCAGCGCCGCTTCGATGGTGTCGATCGCACGCTGCGCCTGCTCCAGCGCAGTCGAGGGCCACAGGCCGGTTGCAAAGTCGACGCCCACCGTGCCCGAGACGAAGGCCCAGTCGCCCTCGACAACCGCGCGCGAGTAGCCTGCCATCGCCTCATACGGTGAGCCGCTGCTGACAAATTGCCGGGGCGCCGGCTCGACCTCGGCTTCGGCTTCGATTTCGACTTCGTAGTCTCCGACCAGGTTGGCCACGGCCAGCAAGGTGTTGGCCGGGCGCACGTCGGCAAACACCCGGCCGTGGACTTCGGTCGGGCCTTGCCAGGCGGCCACATCCTTCAGATAGACCCGGGTGCGCACCACATCGCTCAGGCCCGCGCCAAGCGCTTGCAGGCTGGCCGCAATCTTGTCGAGGATGTAGACCGTCTGCGCCTGCGCGTTGCCGGGGGCCACCACGGTGCCGTCGCCATGGGTGGCGGTGGTGCCGCTGACCAGCACGCGCGAGCCCTGCCGAACGGCCCTTGAGTAGCCACCGATGCCTTCCCAGCGACTGCCGGTGGACACCTGGCTGCGTGAGGGCCGTGTGCTCACTGCCTGCGCCTGGTAGGGCCGCTTGAGTTGGCCGAGGTGGTGGCTGAGGTCCCCCGAGGCCGTCAGGAAGGGGGGCTTGCGGTATTCGTCCCCACAGTCGCCGGGCGGATGTCGGGTCTGCGCAAAGGCCGCCTCCAGGCGTGCATGGTCTTGCGCATCGAGCGCAAAGCCAAACACGCTCAGGTTGCTGCTGCGGTGCTCGCTTTGCCCCAGGCGCGCACCGACGATGGCCGCGCCCACCGCAGGCTGCTCGAGCACCCAGCGCAATG
>JBILGP010000120.1:0-5764 GCA_044350985.1 Polaromonas sp.
GGAAGGCCAGTACCCGGCGCACCTGCAGCACTGCGTCGCCCGTGCGCAGGCCCAGCGTGCGGGCCACGTCGGCCGGTGCGCGCAGGCGCTTGCAGTCGATGATGCTGCGCTGCGCCGGGCCCTGGCCGGCCGCATCAGCGGCGTCGGGCACCAAGCGCAAAAACCGGTATTGCACCTGCTGCTCGGCATGGGTGGCCACGAAAGTGCCGCGGCCCTGGCGCCGCACCAGCAGATGCTCGGCCGCCAGCTCGTCGATGGCCTTGCGCACCGTGCCCTGGCTGACGCGAAAACGACCGGCCAATTCGATCTCGCTGGGGATCAGGTCGCCGGGTTTCCACTGACCAGCCTGCAAGGCTTGCAAGATCAGCGACTTGATTTGCTGGTACAGCGGGCTGAAGGCCGGGGCGGCCGCCTCATTCGGGTGGGCCGAGTCGGCAGTCGGTGGGGCGGTTGGGGCCATGGCAGCAGGGTGGGTGCGAGGGCATCGGTCGGGGTCGCCGCATCATATCTCTTATATAAGACATAAGACAAATTGACCTTTGCGGGTTTTCCCGCGTAGAATGCGCCGCGCATTGGGTCAGCCCCTGGGCAACCGGGCTTGATCGACCCACCCGTTTCATCCCTCTTTGGAGCTTTTCCCATGAAAAAACCCGTCCGAGTCGCTGTCACTGGCGCTGCTGGTCAAATCGGTTACGCCCTGCTGTTTCGCATTGCTTCGGGCGAGATGCTGGGCAAGGACCAGCCGGTTATCTTGCAGCTGCTCGAGATCCCGGACGAAAAAGCCCAGAAGGCGCTCAAGGGCGTGATGATGGAGCTCGACGACTGCGCCTTCCCGCTGCTGGCGGGCATGCAAGCCCATTCGGACCCGATGACCGCCTTCAAAGACACCGACTACGCCTTGCTGGTCGGTTCGCGCCCGCGTGGCCCGGGCATGGAGCGCGCTGAGCTGTTGTCGATCAACGGCGCCATCTTCACCGCCCAGGGCAAGGCGCTCAATGCCGTGGCCTCGCGCAACGTCAAGGTGCTGGTGGTGGGCAACCCGGCCAACACCAACGCCTACATCGCCATGAAGTCGGCGCCCGATCTGCCGGCGCAGAACTTCACCGCCATGCTGCGCCTGGACCACAACCGCGCGCTCAGCCAGATTGCCGCCAAGACCGGCAAGGCCGTGGCCGACATTCAAAAGCTGTGCGTCTGGGGCAACCACTCGCCCACCATGTATGCCGATTACCGCTTTGCCACCATCGGCGGGCAGTCGGTCAAGGACATGATCAACGACCAGGAGTGGAACGCCAACGTCTTCCTGCCCACCGTGGGCAAGCGTGGCGCGGCCATCATTGAGGCGCGTGGCCTGTCTTCCGCGGCCTCGGCCGCCAACGCCGCCATTGATCACATGCGCGACTGGGCCCTGGGCACCAACGGCGGCTGGGTCACCATGGGCGTGCCTTCGCAAGGCTGGTATGGCATCCCCAAGGACGTCATGTTCGGCTTTCCGGTCACCTGCGCCAATGGTCAGTACACCGTGGTCGAGGGCTTGCCGATCGACGCTTTCAGCCAGACGTGCATCGACAAGACGCTCAAGGAGCTCACCGACGAGCAGGCCGGCGTGGCGCATCTGCTGTGACGCCACTGCAGCCGACCCGCCAAGTGCTGCCAGGATGAGACACCCGCGCGAAGTCCTGCTCGACGCCCAGGCCGCCGCCGGCACGCTGCCGGTGTGCGACCACTACAGCGGCGTCGAGGTGCGCATGCGCAAGAGCCTGCAGCTTCAGGCCGAACTCACACGCGAGTTTGGCGCCTGTGTGTTCGATGTCACGCTCGATTGCGAGGACGGCGCGCCGGTCGGGGCCGAGGCCCAACACGCGGCGCTGGTGGTGCAGTTGGCGCTGGCCGCAGATGCCCAGGCCCGGTTGGCGGTGCGCATCCACCCGGTCGACCACCCCAGCTTTGCGGACGACCTGCGCGTGATTGCAGGCCAGGCGGCCCATCGCCTGACGCACCTCATGATTCCCAAGGTCGAGACGGTGGCCGATGTGCAGCAGGTCGACCAGGCTTTGCATGCACTCGGCGGCGCGGCGGCGCAACTGCCGATTCATGTGCTGCTCGAGTCGGCGCGTGCGGTGCACCATGCATTTGACATCGCGGCCCATCCGCGGGTGCAGTCGATCAGCTTTGGGCTGATGGATTTCATCTCCAGCCACAACGGGGCCATTGGCGATGAGGCCATGGGCTCGAGCGGGCAGTTCAGCCATCCGCTGGTGGTGCGCGCCAAGCTCGAGATTGCAGCGGCCTGCCATGCGCACGGCAAGGTGCCCTCGCACTGCGTGGTCACCGAGTTTTCGGATGCGGCCGCGATGCAGGCGGCGGCCGAGCGCGCCGCCGGTGAGTACGGCTACACCCGCATGTGGAGCATTCACCCCAACCAGATTCGACCGATTTTGGCGGCTTTTGCACCCAAGGCGGCTCAGCTGCAGACGGCCACCGAGATCTTGAGCGCAGCGCAGGCGGCCGACTGGGCACCGATCAGCCACCAAGGCCAACTGCACGACCGGGCCAGTTACCGCTATTACTGGCAGTTGCTGGAGCGGGGCCACCGCACGGGCGCCCAATTACCCCAGGCCGCCAAGGTCTGGTTTGAATGAACACAATCTTTCGCGAGCAAGCAGGGCATTTCGATTTTTTCAGGAGAAAACCATGAGCGACTTTTTGCAGACCTATCGCGCGCATGTGGCAGAGCGCACTGCACTGGGCATTCCCCCCTTGCCCCTGTCGGCCAAGCAGGTGGCCGAGGTTATTGAACTGCTCAAGAGCCCTCCCCAGGGCGAAGAGACCTTCTTGCTGGACTTGATCACCCATCGCGTGCCCCCGGGCGTTGACGATGCCGCCAAGGTCAAGGCCAGCTTCCTGGCTGCTGTAGCGCACGGCGACATTGCTGTGGGCCTCATCTCTAAGGCCAAGGCCACCGAGCTGCTGGGCACCATGGTCGGCGGCTACAACGTCAAGCCCTTGATTGATTTGCTCGACGACGCGGCTGTGGCCGCTGTGGCCGCCGAGGGCCTGAAGAAAACCCTGCTCATGTTCGACGCCTTCCACGACGTGGCCGAGAAGTGCAAGGCCGGCAATGCCAAGGCCAAGGAAGTCATGCAAAGCTGGGCCGACGCCCAGTGGTTCACCAGCCGCCCCGAAGTGCCCAAGACCATCACGGTCACGGTCTTCAAGGTGCCCGGCGAGACCAACACCGACGACCTCTCGCCCGCGCCCGACGCCTGGAGCCGGCCGGACATTCCGCTGCACTACCTGGCCATGCTCAAGAACACCCGGCCCGACGCCGCCTTCAAGCCCGAAGAAGACGGCAAGCGCGGGCCGATGCAGTTCATCGAGGACCTCAAGAAAAAGGGCCACCTCGTGGCCTACGTGGGCGATGTGGTGGGCACCGGCTCGAGCCGCAAGTCGGCCACCAACAGTGTGATCTGGGCCACCGGCGAAGACATTCCCTTCGTGCCCAACAAGCGCTTTGGCGGCGTCACGCTCGGCGGCAAGATCGCTCCCATCTTCTACAACACCCAGGAAGACTCGGGCTCGCTGCCGATCGAGGTCGATGTGAGCAAGCTCGAGATGGGCGATGTGATCGACATCCATCCCTACGACGGCAAGATCACCAAAAACGGCGCGCCGCTGGTCGAGTTCGCGCTCAAGAGCGATGTGCTGTTTGACGAGGTGCGCGCTGGCGGGCGCATCAACCTCATCATCGGTCGCAGCCTGACCGGCAAGGCCCGCGAGTTTTTGGGCCTGCCCGCCTCAACCCAGTTCCGTCTGCCTCAGGCCCCGGCTGCCACCCAGGCCGGCTTTACCTTGGCGCAAAAAATGGTGGGCCGCGCTGTCGGTTTACCCGAAGGGCAGGGCGTGCGCCCGGGCACCTACTGCGAACCCAAGATGACCACCGTGGGCTCGCAAGACACCACCGGCCCCATGACGCGTGACGAGCTCAAAGACCTGGCCTGCCTGGGCTTTTCTGCCGACATGGTGATGCAGTCCTTCTGCCACACCGCCGCCTACCCCAAGGCGGTCGATGTGAAGATGCACCGCGAGCTGCCCAACTTCATCTCCAGCCGAGGCGGCGTCTCGCTGCGCCCGGGCGATGGCGTGATTCACTCCTGGCTCAATCGTCTGCTCTTGCCCGACACCGTGGGCACCGGTGGCGATTCGCACACCCGCTTTCCGATTGGCATTTCCTTCCCCGCAGGCTCGGGCCTGGTCGCCTTTGGCGCGGCCACCGGCGTGATGCCGCTGGACATGCCCGAGTCGGTGCTGGTGCGCTTTAAGGGCCAGATGCAGCCTGGCGTGACCCTGCGCGACCTGGTGCACGCGATTCCGCTGTACGCGATCAAGGCCGGCCTGCTCACCGTCGAGAAAAAGGGCAAAAAGAACGTGTTCTCTGGCCGCATCCTGGAGATTGAAGGCCTGCCCGACCTCAAGGTCGAACAAGCGTTTGAACTCTCTGACGCTTCGGCTGAGCGCAGCGCGGCCGGCTGCACGATCAAGCTCAACAAGGAGCCGATTGCCGAGTACCTGACCTCCAACGTGGTGCTCATGAAGAACATGATCGCCAACGGCTACGAGGACAAGCGCACGCTGGCGCGCCGCATCGAAAAAGTCGAAGCCTGGCTGGCTGAGCCCGAGCTGCTCGAGGCCGACAAGGACGCCGAGTACGCCGCTGTGATCGAGATCGACCTGGCCGACATCAAAGAGCCCATCGTCTGCTGCCCCAACG
The DNA here is from genome assembly GCA_044350985.1 of Polaromonas sp. Taxonomy (GTDB): domain Bacteria; phylum Pseudomonadota; class Gammaproteobacteria; order Burkholderiales; family Burkholderiaceae_C; genus Polaromonas. The sequence continues at coordinate 4,772 of JBILGP010000120.1, forward strand.
ATCCGGACGATGCCAAGTTCATGAGCGAGGTCTCGGGCACCAAGATCGACGAGGCCTTTATTGGCTCGTGCATGACCAACATCGGCCACTTCCGGGCGGCCGCCAAGGTGCTGGGCAACACCCGCGACATTCCGGTCAAGCTGTGGGTGGCTCCACCGACCAAGATGGACGAGAGCGAGCTCATCAAGGAAGGCCATTACGCCACCTTCGGCAACGCCGGAGCGCGCACCGAAATGCCAGGCTGCTCGCTGTGCATGGGTAATCAGGCCCAGGTGCGCGAAGGCGCCACCGTCATGTCGACCTCGACGCGCAACTTCCCCAACCGTCTGGGCAAGAACGCCAATGTGTTCCTGGGCTCGGCGGAGCTGGCGGCGGTGTGCTCCAAGCTCGGCCGCATCCCGACGCTGGCCGAATACCAGGAGGCGGTGGGCATCATCGACAAGGATGCGGCCAATATCTACAAGTACATGAACTTCGATCAGATCGAGGAGTATGCGGAGACGGCCAAGGGCGTCGCTGCCTGAGCCGGTGGTAGGCCGCGCCCTCGCGGCGATGGCCCCGATTTGTGGGAGCCGCGCCCTCGCGGCGATGGGGTTCAGTGCATCGACGGTGATCCATCCGTCGCCCTATCGCGCCTAGGGCGGCGATCCCACGAGAAACTCAAGCACCTCGGGGTCGGCGCCCCCGCAAGAAGCTCGAACGCGCTGAGGGCGGCGCCCCCAAATCCAGACCTTGAGGGGGCCTTGCTTTCAAACTCGGGTCAGGGCTACTTGAGGATCTGGAACAGGTTGTTGAAGCTGTCCGTCCAGATGCGCAGGCCCGGCAGTTCCTCGATGGCCGCTTGTCCCCGCGCCACGTCAGGTCGCTTGAGCAGCTCGGCGTCTCGGCTGAGAAGCACCCAGTCGGTGGTGGCCAGGTCACTGCCCTTGGCGTCGTCATCGATCAGGATCGCGTGCAGGCTCTGGTCGTCTGCCAGGCGCTTGACCACCGGCC
>JBILGP010000121.1:0-5716 GCA_044350985.1 Polaromonas sp.
CCAGACATCGTGGCCGGCGCGCAGAAAAACTTCCTGCCAGCCGCTGCGGCCGTCTGGGGTGGTTTCGTAGGTGACGCCGCACATGCCGCCGCCGTGCATCAAGAGCAGCGGGTGATGCGCCCGGGGCTTTTGCAGTTGCACAAACTGCGCGTACATCTGCTCGATCTGGAACTGCCCGTTGGGGTCCAGGTCCACAGCCGGGCCACCGGGCGAGTAGACGATCTGCCGGGCCGGCAAGCCCTGCAAGCTCGCGCTGCGCCCTCCCACATGAACGCTGCCGATGCGGCGCACCGCAATCGGCGCCGGCGCGGCGGCACGGTCGCGATCGGCCGGGGGCGGCGTGTCAATTCGGGGAGATACAGGCACTTGGACAAACTCCTTCGCGCAAAATAGTAGCAGCGCCCGCGAGCCGGCCGCCCTTCTGATCTCATCGAGCCTCATCTTGCCCCACCCAAGCCACCCGCCCACGCCCCGCGTCGTCGAAGTCATTGACACCGCGCCCGATCAACCCTGGGCGCAGCGCGTGCGCCTGCGCCCAGACGAGCGCCAGCCCATAGGCGCGCAGCAGGTGCGCATCGGCATGCTGGCCATGACCGTCTTGCCGGCCGATCTGCTGCAGATGCAGCAGCGTTACGGCGTGCAGCCCAGCCTGCCGTATGTGCCCGGCCATGAAGGGGTGGCGGTGGTGCTCGAAACCGGCGCCGAAGTGGGCGACTTGTCAGTGGGTCAGCGCGTCATGCCGCTGGGCGCCGGCGGGCTGTGGGCCGATGAGCGGCTGGTGCATCGCCGCAGCCTGCTGGCCTTGCCGGCCGAGGGCGATGCGCTGCAGCAAGCCATGCTGGCGGCCAACCCGGCCACGGCCTGGGTGCTGCTCAAGCACATGGGCCTGGCGCCAGGTCAGTGGCTGCTGCACAACGCCGCCAACTCGGCCGTCGGCCAGTGCATCAGGCAGCTGGCCGAGCACCTGGGCATCCCCCTGATCAACATCGTGCGCCGGCCGCAGGCCATTCCTGCGGGCGCAGGCGGCCACTGGCTGGTCGATGACGGGCGCGATGCTCACGCCCTGCGCCAGCACGTCTTGCAGATCACGGGCACACAGCCGGTCGGTCTGGCCCTCGACGCCCTGGGCGGGACCGCCACGCAGTCGCTGGCCGCCTGCTTAAGCGAGGGCGGCCGACTGATCGTCTACGGTCTGCTCAGCGGTCAGGCCAGTCAGCTCGGGCCGCACGATCTGGTGTTTCGAGGCATCGAGGTCAGGGGCTTTTGGCTCGCGCGTTGGTTTGGCGAGGCGGCCAACCGGCAGGCCGGTCGCGAGGTCTACCCCGCCCTGCTCGAGCTGGCCCGCCAAGGCGTGCTGCACATGCAGGTCGAGCAGGTCTATGACCTAGCCGATGTGGCGCAGGCCCTGGCCCATGCGGCGCAGCCGCACCGGCGTGGCAAGGTGTTGCTGCGCGGTAGCCACGGCCCGACGCCCACGGCTTACAGCGCGGCCTGAGGCCAGCCACCACGATCGCCTGAACGGCGCCTCAAGGACAGCGGCATGAAACACCCGATCGACACCTCACGCAGCCTGCACGAGGCCTTCAGCGCCGCGCGGCGGCGTGCGGGCAATTTGCCCTTTCTGGCCGAGTCGGCGCTCTCGGGCGGTCGCATCTGGACCTTTGAACAAGCCGGCCTTGAGGTCGACGCCCTGATGGGCCTTTACGGCGGGCGTGGCTGGGGCCGAGGGCATCGCGTGGCGCTGGCCGTGGGCAACCATCCGCGGCACTTTTTCCACTTCCTGGCGCTCAACGGGCTGGGCGCGTGCATCGTGCCGATGAACCCCGACCACCGCGGCGGCGAGATCGACCATGCCCTGACGCTGTCGCAGGCCGATCTGCTGGTGGCCATCGAGGCGCGCCATGAGGCCTTGAGCGCCGCTCTGGCACGGCCGGGCAGCGTGCGAGCGCCGCTGATCAAGGCGCACGAGTTGGCGCACGCCCTGCCGATGGCGCCGGTCAAGGTGGCGCTTCCGGCCGACGATCCGTGGCAGCGCGAGGCGGCCATCTTGTTCACCTCGGGCACCTCCGGCCCGCCCAAGGCCTGCCTGCTGAGCAACGAGTACATCCTGACGGCCGGGGCCTGGTACCGCGACCTCGGCGGCGCCCTGGCCTTCGAGCATGGCCAAGATCGCCTGCTCAATCCCTTGCCGGTCTTTCACATGAACTGCGGCATGACCTCGATTGCCACCATGTGCCTGACCGACAACTGCCTGGTGCTGCCCGACCGTTTTCATGCCAGCAACTGGTGGCAAGACTGCGTGCAGTCGCAGGCCACGGCGATCCATTACCTGGGCATCATGCCGCCGGCCTTGTTCAAGCAGCCCCCCGACCCCCTGGAGCGCCAGCACCGCATCCGCTTTGGCCTCGGTGCGGGCTGCGATCCGCAGTTGCACGGGCAGGTGGAGGAGCGCTTTGGCTTTGCTTTCGTGGAAGTGTGGGGCATGACCGAAACCGGTCGCTTCCTGGCCAATCAGCACGAGCCCCGACTGACCCACACCCGCGCGTTTGGTCGGCCGGCCCATCCGCTGCAGGTGCGGGTGGTCGACGATGAGGACCGCGACGTGCCCAGGGGCAAGCCCGGCCAGCTCCTCGTGCGCTGCAGCGGCGACGAGCCCCGTCGCGGCTTTTTTTCAGGCTACCTCCAGGACGAGGCAGCGACCGAGCAGGCCTGGCGTGGCGGTTGGTTCCACACCGGCGACGTCGTGACCCAGGACGACAGCGCCATGCTGTACTTCGTCGATCGCCGCAAGGACATCATCCGGCGCTCGGGTGAAAACATTTCAGCGGCCGAAGTTGAAGCCTGCCTGGCCGTCCATCCGGCCGTGGCCCGTGTGGCGGTGCTGGCCGTGCCCGACGAGCTGCGAGACGAAGAGGTGCTCGCCGTGGTGGTGCCGGCCAGCGGCGCGCTGCAAGGCCAGGCCCTGGGCCGGCAACTGGTGGCGCACTGCCTGCAGGAGCTGGCCTACTACAAGGCGCCCGGCTGGCTGGTGTTTCGGGACAGCCTGCCCGTGACGGCCACCAACAAGCTGCAGAAAAATCTGATCTTTGAAAAAGGGCAGGATCCCAGGGGCCAAGCAATCGATTTGCGCGGGCTCAAAAAACGATCCGGATGATGGTTAGCCCCAAGGCCCGCACCGCATCAAAGTGTTAACCTGAAACGGTTTCGGCATCACGATCCAAAAGGAGGAAAAACATGAAGCACCATCCCTCACGACGCGGCGTGGTCGGCGCACTGACCGCCGGCGCACTGGCAAGCCTGGCCCCGACCGCCTGGGCACAATCGAGCAGCTTTCCGACCAAGCCGATCAAGATCATCATGCCCTGGGCAGCCGGTGGCGGCGGCGACGTGCTGGTGCGGGCCATGGTGCCGGCGCTGTCGCAGCGCCTGGGTCAGCCGGTGGTGGTGGAAAACCGGCCGGGCGCCATTGGCACGATAGGCTCGCTCGCTGCCGCCCGCAGCCCGGCCGATGGCTACACCCTGGTCTACGGCGCGGCCGACTCGCACTCGATCGCACCGCACATCCTCAAGCAGGCGCCCTACGACTCGAAAAAAGATTTCGTCGCCGTGGCGCCGATCGGCTTTACGCCCTTGGCCTTGGTGGTGCACTCTTCGCACCCGGCCAAGACCTTCGCCGAGTTCTTGCAGATGGCCAAAGCGGCCAAAGAGCCTATGACGTTCGGCTCCTGGGGCTTGGGCAGCTCGGGCCAGATCACCATGGAAGCACTCAAGCAGGTGGCTGGCATCAACCTGCTGCACGTGCCCTACAACGGCACCGCGCCGCTGATGCAGGCGCAACTGGCCAACCAGATCGCCAGCGCCATCGTGCCCATCCCGGTGGCCGCCGGCCATGTGCAGTCTGGTGCGGTGCGCATGCTGGTGATCACCGCCCGCGAGCGCCTGCCCGGCTACACCAACATCCCGATCATGAAGGAGCTGGGCATTGCGATCGACATGGGCCCCTGGCTGGGCTTTCTGGCCCCCGCCGGTACGCCGCCTGACGTGGTGGCCAAGCTCAACGCGGCATTCGATGCAGTCATGGCCGAACCGCAGGTCAAAGAGACCATGGCCAAGATGTCCATGGTGGCCGATCGCATGAGCCCGCAGGCCTACCAGACCTTCTACAACAACGAGTTCGACCGCTGGGGCAACTACATCCGCACGGCCAACGTCAAGGTCGATCAGTAAAGAGCGCAGGCAAGGCGCAGCATCAGCGCTGCGGATGCCCCGCCTGCGGTGGCTGGGCGATGGTGCGCTGACCCTGGGCCACATCGGCCATCAGGGGCATGGCCGCCGGATCGACCATGCAGTCGCAAAACAGGGTCCTCTCGGCCGCCTGGCCTTGCTCGAGCTCCCAAGCGCCGGCGCTGCGCACCAAGCGCTTGATGTGGGCGCAGGCCCGCGCCGGAACCGCCTGCAACTGAGCCGCCCAAGCCCGGGCCTGCGCCAGGGCATCGGCGGCGCAAGCGCCCGCCAGGCGCAGCTCGACCAGCTCGCGCGGACTGAGCACGCGCGCCGTCAGCAGCAGCTGCAAGGTCGCACTCACACCGAGCAGGCGCGCCAGCGCCTGCGTGCCGCCGGCCCCGGGCAGCAAACCGAGGTTGAGCTCGGGCAGTCCCAACTCGTAGGGGCCGTCCTGCACCACGCGCAGGTCGCAGGCCAGGGCCAATTCAAAGCCGCCGCCCATGGCCACGCCGTTGATCGCGGCAATGAAGATCAGCGAACTGGCCTCGATCCGGTCGATGCAGCGGTGCACACCGCCCTGGGGTACAGGTCGCTCGATCGAGAACGCCTTGCCGCGAGCGGCCATGGCCTGGGCGCGCTGGTGCAGGACGGCCACGTCGTAATGGCGCACAAACACCCCCGGGTCCCGGCCGGTGAGGATGACCACGCGGCCGGCAGGCCAGCTGACCCCGTCGTGCAGCAGATCGAGCACCTGCAGCAGTTCGGACTCCATCGCCTCGTCCATCAGGCCCTGATTGGGGTTGAACAGGCGCACGATGGCGCAAGCGCCTTCGAGCGTGCATTGAACGCGCGATCCGTCAAACAGCAGGGTCGACATTTTTTCCTCCATCACCACAGGCCCGCTGGCTGCACCAGCGCACGGGCTCACAAACGCCGGAAAGCCCAGCGCGCCAGTCGACGCAGCGCCGGGGGAACCGGGCCCGGCGAAAACAGACGCACCGACCAAGCCCAGCGGGCCCTGAGCACGGCGCGCTCATGGCTGAAACTCTTGAAGCCATGGTAGCCGCGCGCCTGCCCCATGCCCGACTCGTTGACGCCCCCAAAGGGCAAGCCGCTGTGCAGGTAGTGCAGCAGCGCATGGTTGATGCAGACCCCGCCCGAGCTGGTCTGAGCCAGGATGCGCTGGACGTTCTCGGGGGTTCGGCTGTACAGGTAGAGCGCCAGCGGCTTGGGGCCGGCATTGACCCTGGCGATCACCTCATAGAGCTCGCGGTAAGCCATCACCGGCAACAGCGGGCCAAAGATTTCCCGCCGCATCATCTGCGCGTCCTCGGGCACCTGGTCGAGCAAGGTCGGCTCGATGAAGCGTCCGCGCTGCTGCCCACCCCAGAGCAGCTGCGCGCCACGCTGGCGGGCGTCTTCGAGCAGGCCGGCCACGCGCGCCGCATGGCGTTCGTTGACCATGTGCGTGAGCGTCTGTTCCTGAGCGTCC
>JBILGP010000122.1:0-5668 GCA_044350985.1 Polaromonas sp.
CGGCTGGGCTTTGGTGGTGCCAGTGGTGACCTTGCTGCTGCTCGATCTGCACCCCGACCGCCGCGGCATGGCCTCATCGCTGCAAGCGGTGATCGGCGCCCTGTCCAACGGCATCGTCGCCGGTGTGTTGGCGCCGCTGGTCATGCATTCGGCTCTCCTGCTGGCTTTGGCCAGCTTGGCCATGCTGGGCATCGGGCTGCTGGCCTGGCTCTACCTGCATCGACGCTGGCCAGAAATCGGCCGCCATGCGCAGGAGTTGCGGCCGGCGCCTTGAACCAGCCCCCTTCAGCTGCAACTTGGCAGGCCTTCACCGAGGCTGACTGATGCGCAGTTGCCGGCGGTAATCCCAGGGCGCTTGTGGGCTGGCCTGGCCCCACAGACCCAGGCGCTCGGCCTGTGCGCCCTGCTCTGCCGCTGCATAGCGCTGCCGGTCGGATGGGGTTTGCTCGGCCTCGTACTGCTTGTAATGCCAGGCCAAGCCACGACGCAGTTGCTCGAGGTTGGCATCGCGCCCACCAATGTGGATCGTGCCCACCCGCCGTCCGTAGCGATCGACCTTGTCGTAGACCACCTCGACAGACTGACCGGCCACCAACTCGATCAGCGACTGGCGCGAGCGATCGCCGTAGGGCTGCCGGCTCTCCGGCGCATCAATGCCGGCCAGCCTGATCTTGTGGGTCTGCTCGTTGCCATCCCTGACCGTCACCGTGTCCCCGTCGGAGACGGCGACCACCACGCCCACCAGCGTCTCGGCGAACACCGACTGGGACAGGCACAGCGCGACCAGCAGGCCTGCTGAAGCACACACCCGCAGCAAAGCCCGGACTTTGGATGCGCGCGCGCCAAATGACGATGGGGATAACAGTCTTAGGGCGGCAGAATGTGACACTGGCAAATCGGGCAACCACCCAAGTGCAAAACAATGTCACGGATAGTATTCAAAACATCAAAATAAAACAAGTTGGCGGAGGCTTAGATAGCCCGACGCCCAGGCGATTGTCAGGCCTCAACGCATCACGGCCGAGGCCATCGCAGCATAGGTGGGTATACCCAGCAAAATATTGAGCGGAAACGTCAAACCCAGGGACAAGCCAAAGTACAGCGAAGGGTTGGCCTGCGGGATGGCGTGGCGCAAGACAGCGGGCACTGCTATGTAGGAGGCGCTGGCGGCCAGCACCATCAGCAGCACGGTGTCACCCAGCGGCAGCCCGACCAGACGCGCCAGCATCAGCGCCAAGCTGGCATGCACCACTGGCGCGATCACAGCGTAAGCGAGCAGCCAGGGCGACTGGCCCCGCACCTGCGGCAAATTGCGCGCCGCCAGCAGCCCCATGTCGAGCAGGAAGAAGGCCAGCATGCCCTTGAAAAGGTCATCGGAGAAGGGCTCCATCGCCTGCCGCCCCGACTCACCCGTGATCAAACCCACCAACATGGAGCCCAAGAGCAGCAACTGAGCCCCTTCGGTGAAGGACTCGTGCAACACCTTGCGCATGGACAGGCCCGGTGCGGCCGCGACGGACGCAGCCGCCGAGCCGCCTGCCGCCTCGCGCTGGCGCAGCGAATTGGCAAACAGCACGGCCAAGATGATGGCCGGCGACTCCATCAAGGCCATCGCCGCGGCCATGTGCCCGCCGTAGGCAATGCCTTGATTCTCAAGAAACTGGACTGCGGTCAGAAAGGTTACGGCGCTGACCGAGCCGTAGGTGGCCGCCAGGGCCGCCGCGTCATAAGGTCCCACCCACAAGCGCAGCAGTCGCAGCGCCAAGACAGGCACCACAACAGCCAGGGCCAGGGCGCACAACAAGCCGCCCACCACATGCTCGGTCAGGCCCGACTCGGCCAAGGCAAACCCACCCTTGAGACCGAGCGCCATCAACAGGTAGAGCGAGAGAAAGCGCGAGATCGGCGCGGGAATCTCGAGGTTGGATTTGAGGGCGCCAGCGAACGCGCCAAAGGCGAAGAAAAGGATGGCCGGATCGAGCAGGTTGTTCATGGAGATCAGCTTTCGGCTGGCGATCTTAGGGAGTCCGAAAACATTTGTAAAATCGATATTGAGACATATTTATATCGAAAAAAATCTATGAACGTGACATTCCGACAGTTGCGTCTTTTTCTGGCGCTGGCCGAAACCGGATCGGTCAGTGGCGCAGCCCGGGTGATGCACGTGACACAGCCGACCGCATCGATGCAGTTGCGCGAAGTGACACAGACCGTGGGACTGCCGCTGTACGAGCTCATCTCACGGCGCGTGCACCTGACCGAGGCGGGGATCGAGCTGGCTCGCACCGCTCGCGCCATGGTGGACGAATGGGAGTCCTTGACTCAAAAAGTCGATGGCCTCAAAGGTTTGACGCGAGGGCGCCTGCGGCTGGCGGTGGTGAGCACGGCGCAATACTTCATCCCGCGGCTGCTGGGGCGCTTTTGCGCCAGTCACCCCGATGTCGATGTCGCGCTGCAAGTGCTCAACCGCGACGGTGTGCTGGCACGCATGCGCGACAACCTCGATGATCTCTACATCATGTCCATGCCACCGACCGATATTGAACTGGAGGACCGGGTGTTCATGAGCAACCCGCTGGTGGTGATTGCCTCAACCGACCACCGCCTGGCTCAGCGCAAGAAGCTCACGCTGCGCGATCTGAGGGAGGACCTTTTCATCTTGCGCGAACGCGGCTCAGGCACGCGCATGGCGGCCGACGCTCACTTCAAGGGTGCCAAGTTCGCCGCCAAAGTCAGGCTCGAACTTGGCAGCAACGAGGCCATTCGGGAAGCCGTCGCTGCGGGGATGGGTGTCTCGGTGGTGTCCAGACATGCGCTGGGCCAGCGCCCGGAGGTACAGCACGGGGTGACGGTGCTACCGGTGGAGGGCTTTCCCGTGCCCTCGCAGTGGCACATCGTCTGGCACAAGGGCAAGCGCCTTTCTCCGGTGGCGCAGGTATTCGGCACGCACCTGCAGGCTCAAGCCAAGCCGTGGGCCTGATCGGCAGCCTCTAGGCTGCTGGCGCGGCTGGCTGGAATCGAACCAGCGACCCTTGGCTTCGGAGGCCAATACTCTATCCACTGAGCTACAGCCGCATGCTGACAGGCGGGGCGCAGAGCCCTCGCCGGTGCTGTTGATTCTAGCAGTCGGGTCGTCTGGGCTTACCTGCATCAGTTCATGCTGGGAGCGGCTGTTTATAATGACGGGTTGCCGGCACTCAAGTCGGCCCATGAAGCTTACGCACTTTGAGGACGCCATGAGCGCTAACGATCCCAACACGGCTCACGAAGAGGGCCACACCGGCCCCGTCAAGACCCCAGGCCAGTTGCTGCTGACCGTGTTTTACTCTTTCGTGGTCCCGGTTTTTGCGATCATTGCGTTGGTGTACTTTGTGGTGTCGGCACCCAAGCCGATGGCCGGTGGCGACAACTCGGAAAAGGCGGTGGCCGAGCGCATCCAGAAAGTCGGCAGCGTCGAGATTCGCGATGCCAACCGCCCCCTCAAAGGGGGCGAAGAGGTCTACAACGCGCAGTGCGCCGCTTGCCACAATGCCGGTGCCGCAGGCGCCCCCAAGCTTGGCGATGCAGGCGCCTGGGCGCCGCGCCTGAAGACCGGCTTTGAGGCCTTGTGGAACGCAGCGCTCAAGGGCAAGGGTGCCATGGGCGCGCAAGGCGGTGGCGACTTTTCCGACATCGAGATTGGGCGCGCCGTGGTTTACCTGGGCAACAAGTCCGGCGGCAAGCTCGCCGAGCCGCCAGCACCGGCTGCCAAGGCAGAAGAAGGCGCTGCAGCGCCAGCCAAGTAAACCGGGGACAAGCCAAAAGGCCAGGCCAGGCCAGGGCGCGGGCCTGGCTCTAAGCCGCGGCACTGCGGGCGGCCGCTGGGCTGGCCACGTAGTCGAACCTTTTGGGCATCTCCAGCGCCAGCACCTCGTGGGGCACCCACAAGCCGTGCTCAACCGCCTCGCTGGCGCGCACCATATCCTGCGTGTGTACCAGCCCGAAGCCGAGGTCGGTCTCGAGGTACAAGCGGCCCGCCTCGTCGATCCAGCTGCGCTGCGCTCTTGCGGGGCGACCCGTGTGCGCCAGCAAAGAAAAATCCGGCTCGACGCGCCAGATCCAGGGCGTGGCCTGCAGTTCCACATAAACACGCTGGGGACCGTTTTGAAAAAACCAGCAACCCTGCGCGTCGGCCTCGTAGTTGCGGGCGATGAAGTCGATCAGCTTCTCGTGCTTGAGCGGTGCGCCGCGGCTGGCCACGGTGCTGGCCTCCCCGGCAAACGGGCCCTGCGCCTGCACGCGGTCGTCGCGCATGAACCATTGACCACGCTCGTCCAGGCCGAGCCAGCCGTAGCAAGCGGGCACGTTGGGCCACTTGGCCAATGCAGCCTTTACGATTTCGTCCACGCCAGTGAGCTCCTGCCGGTCATGAGACGCCATTGTGGCGCCAAGGCGCTGCGCTTTACAGCGCTTGCGCAAGAAAAGCCAGAACGGCCTGGGGCATGGCCAGCACATGGGTTGCAGGCCAGCGCGGCTGAGCCACCGGAAAGCCCACATGCCCGCCTTGGGCGGGCTGCCACAAAGTCACGCTGGCGCTGACCTGCTCGCGCGTGGGCAAGCTGCCCGCCGGAATGAAGGGGTCATTGATGCTGTGCAAAACCAAGGCCGGCACACGCACCTGGGGCAGCAGGGGCTTGGCCGAAGCGCGCAGCCAGTAGTCGCGCGTGTCGGCAAAGCCATGCAGCGGCGCGGTGAACACATTGTCGAACTCATACAAATCGCGCGCCTGCAAAAGGCGCTGGCGGTCAAACAAACCTGGATATTGCTCAAGCTTGGCCAGCGCCTTGGGCACCATGGTCTTGAGAAACATGGGCGTGTACAAGTAGCGGTTGAGGCCACGGCCCATGGCCATGCCGCCGGCCATCAGATCGAGTGGCGAGCACACACAGGCCAGCGCCCGCACCCGCCGCGCCGCCTGCTGCCCCTGCTCGCCGGCCCAGCGCATCAAGGCGTTGCCACCCAAAGAAACACCCACGGCCACCAAGGGTCCACGGTGCGCCGCGGCCAGTTGCTCGAGCACCCAGTCGATCTCCTCGTGGTCGCCTGAGTGGTAGGCACGCGGGGCCAGGTTGATCGCACCCGAGCAGCCGCGAAAATGCGGCAGCGCAAAGCGCCAGCCGCGCGCGCGCGCCAGGCTGGCAAAGGCCTGTGCATAGTGGCTTTGGGAGGAGCCCTCCAGGCCGTGAAACAGCACCAGCAGCGGGGGCGCCGGATCGGCAAGGTGAGTGGTACCTGGGACGGCGGCCAGCCAGTCGACGTCGATGAAATCACCGTCGGGCGTCGGCCAGCGCTCCCGCTCAAATTCAAGAGGACCGGCCGCCAGGCGTTGGCCATACAAGGCGGCCCAGATGGTCTGCACATGGCCGCCGGGCAGCCACCAAGGCGCTTGGCAGTGCATGGTTGCCAGGTTCGACGGTTCAGCACCCCAGCTCAAGCAAGGCCTCTCGGTTCAATGCAGAACGGCCGGGCCGCCGGACCTGGGCTGGGCCTCCACTGCAGTGTCTGGACTGGCGTGGTGCACCACCATGCGCCAGCCCTGCGGTCCCTGATGGTAGACATTGGTGGCGACCACGTAGGCCTGCGCCGGGCCGTCGGCGGTCAGAATATCGAGCCGCTCCACCAAGCTGTG
>JBILGP010000123.1:0-5664 GCA_044350985.1 Polaromonas sp.
GTGCAGTTGTTGCTGGCCGGCCCCTCGGCGTTTGCCGCGCTCTTGAGTTGGAGCGACTGGCTGTGGCAGCGCACCGGCAAGACCCATGAGTTTGCCCACGAAGCCCTGGTCGACTTGCTGTTTGAGCACCTGACCGAAGTGCGCGGCCTCGATGCGCAAGCGGTCACCGAGGCCTTGCTCGCCGACTACCGCGCCAGCGGCGCGAGGGGCAAGCCGCGCTGCCTGGCCGCAGGGCTGCAGCAGGGGGCAGCCGGCACCTTGCAAGGCGCGCCACGCGCCCAGCGCCAGGCGCGCCACGGCCAGCAAAAGACACAGGCGCAACCGCAGCCCACCGAAAAAGCCGCCCTGCTGTAAGCTCCCACTGTTTCAAACCTGCACCGCCATGCGCCATCGCCTGCCCCGTTACTGGGCCCACCTCAAGAGCCCTGACTTCGCCCATCTCGATGCGGCGCGCACCGTGGCCGTTCTGCCGGTGGCCGCAACCGAGCAGCATGGGCCCCACCTGCCGCTCGGTGTCGACACCGACTTGCTCGAGGGCGTGCTCGGTCTGGCCCTGGCGCGCCTGCCGGCCGATGCGCCGGTTTTGCTGCTGCCCACCCAGGCGGTGGGCCGCAGCATCGAGCACGAAGCCTTTGCGGGCACGCTCACCGTTGACAGCAGCGCCCTGATCGAGCATTGGCTGGACCTGGGCCGCAGCGTGGCACGCGCCGGCGTGAAAAAACTGGTGCTGCTTAACTCGCACGGCGGCAACGTCTCGACCATGGACATCGTCGCTCGGCAGTTGCGTGCCCGCCATGGCCTGATGGCATGGATGGTCAACACCTACGACCTGCAACTGCCGCAGTCGGTGCAGGAGTTGTTTACGCCGCAGGAGCGCCGCTTTGGCGTGCACGGTGGCGACATCGAGACCTCGATGATGCTGGCCCTGCACCCCGAGCGGGTGGACATGGCGCTGGCGCAAAACTTTGTCTCTTCAGCAGTCGCCCGCGCCGAGCGCTTGTCGGTGCTGGGCGATGGCCGCAGTGCGCGCCTGGCCTGGGCGGTGCAAGACCTGCATGCGGCCGGTGCGGTGGGCGATGCAGCGGCCGCCAGCGCGCAAAAAGGGCAGGCGGTGCTCGACGCCAGCGCCCAGGCGCTGGCCCAATTGTTGGTTCAGGCTTGCGAACTCGACCCCCTGTGAAGCCGCCTGCCGTGACCGAGTTTTGCGTCGTCACCACCACCACCGACAGCCAGGCCCATGCCCGCGCCCTGGCCGCGCAGATCGTGCAGGACAGGCTGGGCGCATGCGTGCAGTTGCAGGCCATTGAGAGCCACTACATCTGGCAAGGCCAGGCCGAGCAGAGCAGCGAATGGCTGCTCACCATCAAGACCCGCAGCGCGCTCTACCCCGAACTCGAGCGCTTCATCCGCGCCCACCACCATTACGACACACCGCAGGTGCTGTGCCTGCCGCTGCTGGCCGGCGAGCCGCACTATTTGGAGTGGCTGCGCCAGCAGACCGATCGAGGCGCGAGTCAGGCTTGAGTCTGGCGCCGCAAGGGCGCAGCCGCTGCAGCTTGGGCCGCTTGTCGAACTTGTGGAAGCGCCGCTGCGGCGCGATGGACCTCGTGGCCCTGTCTCAGGTGTAGGTCACCCAATCGGCATAGGCCGGCCCATCAAGGTGCGGCAGCGTGTTGTAGGTCAGCAGGCTGTGGCGCTTGGGGTTGAACTCAAACTGCGTGAGCGAAGCGTTGCGGATGCGCAGGTTCAGCTCGATCCAGCTCGTCGGTGCGGCCTGCATCACATGGGCCACGGCGCTGGCGATCGGCCCACCACTAGAGACCATGAGCACCGCGCCTTGATGCTGCTGGCGCACATGGTCCAGAGCCGCCTCGATGCCCTGGCACCACTGCGCGTAGCTGGGCATGCCGGCCGGCGCGATCTGGCCCGCGATCCAGGCCTGCAGCGCCTGGCGCAGCAGCCGAAAGTGCTGGCGATACAGCTCCGGCGTATCAGGCCGGGCCAGGGGCTCGGGATGCACCGCCGCAATCAGCGCGTGGCTGTCGTATTCGTTGAGCGCCGCCAATTCCAGCGCCGGCAGCTGCTGACCCAGCCCCTGACAAATGCCCGCATGGGTTTGGCGCTGGCGCTGCAGCGTGCCGGTGATCGCCGCCTCGAACCGCACATCGCGCTCGCGCAGGTACTGGCCCAGCCGCTGGGCCTGCCGCTGGCCCAGCTCGCTGAGCACGTCGTAGTTGTCAGCGCCAAACGAGGCCTGGCCGTGGCGCACGAGATAAAGCGTTCCCATGCGCCGATTTTCGGCCACCGCCGCATCGCGTTGGCGTCGCGATGGCGACCGGCTTGAGCCGATGGGTTTTTGGTGTGGGCTGCTTCGCCGCTTCGCCGCGAGGGCGCGGCTCCCACAAAAACCCGGCCTTGTGGGAGCGCCGCCCCGGCGCGATGCGCCTTGGGCTGTGGAGCTTTGCCGTCTTGCAGACTCAGAGTCTGACCTCGCCGCTGATGCACACCACGCTTTGGCCGCCCACCCAGACTTGGCCGCTGGCATCGCGCTGCAGATGCACCTGGCCGGCGCGGCCCAGGCGGGCGCCTTGGGCGGCTTGGTAGCGCGTGGGCATGTGGCCATCGGCCATGAGCCACTGCGCCAGGCTGGCGTTGAGGCTGCCGGTGACCGGGTCTTCGTTGATGCCGACCGGTGCGGCAAAGCCGCGCACCTCCAGGTCGGCCGCGCCGGGCCTGGCGGCGGTGCTGCGGCTGGCGCGCGCCTCCCGGTTCGAGCGCGCGATCAGCAGGTCGGCGCCGGTGTTCTCGGATTGAGGGTAGCGCGCGGCCACGCCCACCTTGGTGCCCAGCTCGCGCAGGCGGGCGTGATCGGGCTCCAGCGCCAGCAGCGTCTGCGGATCATCGACCAGCAGGCCGTGCCATTGCGGGCCGTTGTCGAGTTTTTGCGCGGCCAGCACGGCCTGCGGCTGCAGCCCCAGCGCATCAAGGATGCTCGCCAGCAGGTCGGGCGCGATGTCGCTGCGCTTGCAAGGCGGGGCGGCAAAGGCCAGTTGGGGGCCCTCGCGCCGGATCCGCACCAGGCCGATGGCGCACTGCTGCACCACGTCTTGGCCGCGGGGCTGGCCGCCGGCCTCAAGCCAGGCGTGGCAGCTCCCCAGGGTGGGGTGACCGGCAAAGGGCAGTTCGCCGCCGGGCGTGAAGATGCGCAGCCGGTAGTCGGCCGCGGGGTCTGTGGGGGGCAGCAAGAAGGTGGTTTCCGACAGATTTGTCCAGCGTGCAAAGCGCTGCATCTGCTCATCGCTCAGGCCGCTTGCGTCCATCACCACGGCCAGTGCATTGCCCAGATAGGCTTGGTCGGTGAACACATCAATTTGGTGAAAAGCTCTCATGGGGTTCTCGCGGGTTGGCCGTTTGCAGACCTGTCAGAATCGCCGGCAGCGGTGCTGCGCGGCGGGGTGTGTTTGGCCTGCATGGGCAGGCCGTGAAAATTGTCCCCATTCTTATATCAGAGGTGCTTATGGTTGTGCGTTTTTTTGTGGGCTGTGTGGCCGCCTGCGCCTTGGGCGGGGCCTGGGCCCAGGCCTATCCGGTCAAGCCTGTGCGTTGGGTGGTGCCCAGCACGCCGGGCGATGGCTCGGACATCACCGGACGGCTGATTGCCGACCGGATTTCACGCGAATTGGGTCAGGCCGTGGTGATCGACAACCGACCCGGTGCCGGCGGCGTGCTGGGTTCGGACGTGGTGGCCAAGTCGGCGCCCGATGGTTACACCATGATCGTGGGCAACGCCGGCTCGCACGGTGTCAATGCCGGCATCTATGCCAAGCTGCCCTATGACGTGGTCAAGGACTTTGTGCCGGTGGCCATGATTTGCACCACGCCCAATGTGATGGTGGTCAGCCCGAGCGTCAAAGCCGCCAGCGTGGGCGACTTCATCGCCTATGCCAAGGCCAATCCGGGCAAGGTCAACTACGCATCGGGTGGCGTGGGCAGTTCGGCCCATTTGTCGGCCGAGCTGTTCAAGAGCCTGACCGGGGTCGAGATGACCCACATCCCTTACAAGGGCGCCGCACCTGCGGTGGCGGCCGTGCTCAGCGGCGAGTCGCAGGTGATGATTGGCAACCTGCCGCCCTGGTCGGGTCAGATCAAGGCCGGCAAGGTACAGGCGCTGGCGGTGACCACCGCCAAGCGCCACCACAGCCTGCCCGATGTGCCCGCACTGGCCGAGGCGCTGCCCGGTTTCGAGACGCTGGCCTGGTTTGGTGTGCTGGCCCCGGCCGGCACGCCCGCAGCCGTGATTGCGCGCATGAACAGCGTGATCAATCAGGCGCTCGAGCAGCCCGAGGTCAAGGCCCGGCTGGCCACGCTGGCTTGCGATCCGGCGCCGACCACGCCGCAGGCTTTTGCCGAGCGGGTCAGTGGCGATGTGGCGCGCTGGAAGAAGCTGGCGGCCGAGAAGAACATCCGCGCCGACTGACCTGGACCGGCCGGGCTCGGCGGCCTTTAGCCCGGTGGCTGTGAGTCGATCCCCGGGGGCACGCGCTGGTAGGGGTGTGCGGCCAACACCGCGGCATCGAGTTGCTGCACCTGCTGCTGCGCCGCCGGCCGGTGCAGGCAGCCGCCGCGCGCTTGCAGGTCCACGCCCAGGCTCACCTGCTCGGTCAACTCGCTTTCTTCAAACTGCACCTCCAGCATGGCGCATTCGGGCGCGACCAGGCCGACTTGCAAGCTGTGCCAGGTGCACACCGGCCCGCTGGGGTTGTGCGGAGAAAACTGCACGCCGGCATCGGCCGCACGCTGGGCAATTTGCAGCATCTCCCAGGGCCCGCCACAGTACTTCACATCGGGCATGACCACGTCGTACAGACCCTCGTCGAACAGGGTCTGAAAAGACGCCAGGCCGATCTGGGTTTCGGCAGCGGCCAGCAGCACGCCCTGCTCCCTTGCGGCTGCGCGCAAGCGCCGCATCGCCGGCCAGTGGGCCCGGGTTTCGGCCAGCGGACACTCGAACCAGTGCAGCCCCACTGGCTCGAGCGCGCGCAGGGTTTGCAGGGCGTGCGCCTCGTCAAAGCGCCAGTGGCAGTCGACCATGAGGCGGGCCTGGGGCCCCAGCGCTTCGCGCAGCGCGAGCATGCAGTCGATGCCGTGGGCAATGCGCTCGCGCCCCTCGCGCGTGGCACACAGCCCCGGGCTCAAGCCATCAAAGGGCGCGGCCTTGAAGCCGGTGTAGCCCTGGGCCTGGGCGCGCCGGGCGGTGGCCACAAAGCCGGCGGGGCTGCGCTCGGTCGTGGCGCGGTTGATGTTGGCGTACAGGGGCAGCCGCTCGCGCCGCAGCGGCCCAAGCAACTCATGCGGCGCGCGGCCGGCATGCTGCGCTTGCAGGCCCAGCACCGCCTGCAGCAAGGCGCTGAGCGCGCAAGCGCCCAGCAGGCCGGCGGCCCCGGCCTGCGTCACATGCAACTGCGCCTGGGCCTGCTGCAGGCTCAGGCCCAGCCAGGGCTCGCGCAGGTGTTCGGTCAGCGCATCAAGGGCGGGCTCCCAGCCGTTGAGCGAGCCTTCGCCCCAGGCCACGGCGCCGCTCGAATCGCGCACGCGCACAAACCACCAGTTGGTCTTGCTCGAGACGTGCAGCACCTGGCTGTCGATGTGGGTAATCGTGGGGCT
>JBILGP010000124.1:0-5651 GCA_044350985.1 Polaromonas sp.
ATTTGGCGACCAGAGCAAAACCGCTGAGGCCACTCGTTTTGTCACCGACATCATGCTGTCGGCCCCGTCCATCGTGATCGGCTTGTTCGTCTACGCCATCGCGGTGGCCACCGTGGGTGGTTTTTCGGGGTTTGCGGGCAGCCTGGCGTTGACCTTGATCGCGGTGCCGGTGGTGATGCGCACCACCGAGAACATGCTCAGGCTGGTGCCTGGCAGTTTGCGCGAGGCCGCGTTTGCACTCGGTGCGCCGCGCTGGAAGGTGTCACTGTCGGTGACGCTGCGCGCCGCGCGCAGCGGCGTCATCACCGGCTTGCTGCTGGCGGTGGCGCGCATCAGCGGGGAGACGGCACCTTTGCTCTTTACCGCGTTGAACAATCAGTTCTTTAACGCCGACATGAGCGAGCCCATGGCCAACTTGCCGGTGGTGATTTTCCAGTTCGCCATGAGCCCCTATGACAACTGGATCCGCTTGGCTTGGGGCGGCGCACTGCTCATCACGATGGCCGTGCTGCTGCTCAACATCATCGCGCGGGTGTTTTTCCGCGACAGGCAATCGGGCTGACGCGCTGGTGCCGACCTTAATCAAAAATCTCTTGAATTGACAGGACTCCCATGCCCGACACCCAGCCGACCCGCAATGCGATCGAGGTGCGCAAGCTCGACTTTTTCTATGGCAAGTTCAAGGCGCTTAAGGATGTCAACCTGGACATTGCCGAGCACCGGGTGACCGCCTTCATCGGCCCGTCCGGATGCGGCAAGTCGACCTTGCTGCGCACGCTCAACCGCATGTACAGCCTTTATCCGGGCCAGAGGGCAGAGGGGCAGATCAACCTTTATGGCCAAAACGTCCTGGACAAGGGGCAGGATCTGAACCTGCTGCGCGCTCAGATTGGCATGGTCTTTCAAAAGCCCACGCCTTTTCCGATGTCCATTTACGAAAACATCGCCTTCGGTGTGCGCCTGTACGAAAAGCTCAGCCGCTCCGAGATGGACGACCGGGTCGAGTGGGCCCTGACCAAGGCCGCGATCTGGGGTGAGGTCAAGGACAAGCTGGGTCAAAGCGGTCTGTCCTTGTCGGGCGGCCAGCAGCAGCGCCTGTGCATCGCCCGCACGGTGGCGGTCAAGCCCAAGGTCATCTTGCTCGATGAGCCCACGTCCGCACTTGACCCGATTTCGACGGCCAAGGTCGAGGAATTGGTTAGCGAGTTGAAAAAGGACTACACCGTTGCCATCGTGACGCACAACATGCAGCAGGCCGCGCGTGTGTCAAACTTCACAGCTTACATGTATCTGGGCGAGCTGGTCGAGTTTGGTCAGACCGAGCAAATCTTCATGAAGCCCGCCCGTCAGGAAACCGAAGACTACATCACCGGCCGTTTCGGCTGATCAGGAGCCCACGATGGACAAGCATATTTCCAGCCAGTTCGACGCCGAGCTGACCAGCGTCTCGTCCCGGGTGCTCGAACTCGGCGGCCTGGTTGAGTCGCAGACCCGCCAAGCGGTTTACGCCCTGGCCAAGTTCAGCGCCGACGTGGCCGATCAGGTGATTGCCACCGAAAAGCGGGTCAACTCTCTGGAGGTGGAGATTGATCGCGAGCTGTCCTCGATCATTGCCCGCAGGCAGCCCACCGCCCGCGACCTGCGGCTCTTGATGGCGATTTCCAAGATCACTACCAATCTCGAGCGCGCGGGCGACGAGGCCGAGCGCATCGCGCGCATGGTCAAGCTCATTCTTGAGCATGGCGGCCCGCGCACCTTGCCGGCCTCTGAATTGCGCCTGGCGGCCGATCTGGCTTGCGCACTGATGCACAAGGCGCTCGACGCCTTTGCCCGGCTCGACGTTAAAACCGCTCTGGTGATCTTGAAGGAAGACGACCTCATCGACGCCGAATTCAACGGCTTTGTACGCAAGCTCATCACCTACATGATGGAAGACCCGCGTACGATTTCGCCCAGTCTGGATCTGCTGTTCGTGGCCAAGGCCATCGAGCGAGTGGGCGACCATGCCAAGAACATTGCCGAATTCATTATCTACATCGTCAAGGGCGCCGATGTGCGGCACAGCCCGCTTGACCAGGTCGAGGCTGCCCTGGAATGAACCTGCATCGATTCGGCGATTGAAATGAAACACTTGGCCCGCATTTTGGTGGTTGAGGACGAGCCGGCGATTGCCGAGCTGATTGCGGTCAATTTGCGCCATGCTGGCTTCGTGCCGGTACTGGCCGAGGATGCCGTTTCAGCGCAGCGTGCGGTTGACGAGGCCCTGCCTGACGCGATCTTGCTCGATTGGATGCTCCCGGGGCAAAGCGGCCTTCAGTTGGCCAGGCAGTGGCGCAAGGACGCCCGCACCAAGACCACACCGATCCTCATGCTGACGGCCCGCACCGACGAGGCCGACCGTGTGGCAGGGCTCGATGCAGGCGCCGACGACTACATCAGCAAGCCGTTTTCGACGCAGGAAATGCTGGCCCGTATTCGGGCGGTGCTGCGCCGCCGCGCGCCGGAGTTGGTCAAGGACAGCGTGAGCGTGGGCGAGCTCACGCTCGATGCGGCCACGCACCGCGTGTCTTTTCGCTCGGGTGAGCTGCGCCTGGGCCCGACCGAGTTCAAGCTCCTGCACTTTTTCATGAAGCATGCTGAGCGGGTGCACAGCCGCAGCGCGCTGCTCGATCGGGTGTGGGGCGACCATGTGTTCATTGAAGAGCGCACGGTGGATGTGCACGTCAAACGCTTGCGGGAAGCCCTGGGCGAGGCGGGTGTCATGGTCGAGACGGTCCGGGGTGCGGGCTACCGGCTCACGGCCAGTCCGGGTCGGAGCGGCTAGGCCATGTTCGCCAGAGGCCTGGTTTTTCTCAGCTTCTTGGTCTTGGGTGGTTTCGTCGGATGGCTGCTGGCGGCGTGGCCCGGGGCGGTGGTTGGTGTGGTCCTTGCGGCACTGCTTGCGTTTTACCTTGATGCCTTGCGGCTGCTGCGGCTTCAGAATTGGCTGATGCGGCTGCAAAGCATCGAGCGAGATGATCCCGCGCGGATTCAAGCCCTGCCCGAAGCGCCGGCGGGAGGCTTGCTCGGCGAAATAGCCGATCGGATGCACCGCTTGCTGCGCTGGCGTATCCAGGCCCAGCGCGAAAGCAAGCTGCAACTGCAGGAAATGCTCGCCGCAATCCAAGCCTCGCCCAATGGCGTGATCCTGCTCGATGCGGAGGGGCGAATCGAATGGTGCAACCAAACCGCTGCCGGTCACCTCGGTCTCGATGCCGCGCGCGATGTGCGCCAGCATGTGGCCCATCTCATCCGCGACCCTCTGTTCAATGCCTATGTGGCGGCCGCTGATTATTCGGCGCCCGTGACCGTTGCCGGGCGACAAAGCACGCCCTCGCGCCCGGTGCGCCTGTCCTTGCAGGTGCATCCGTATGGCGAAGGCCAGCGCCTGCTGCTATCGCGCGATGTCACGCTGATCGAGCAGGCCGAGGCCATGCGGCGGGATTTTGTGGCCAATGTTTCGCACGAGTTGCGCACGCCCTTGACAGTGCTCTCCGGCTTTGTCGAGACCCTGCAGACGCTGGATCTGCCGCCGCAGGATGTGCGGCGTTACCTTGATCTGATGGCGGCGCAATCCAACCGCATGCAGACGCTGGTCAACGATTTGCTGATGCTCTCGCGTCTTGAAGGCAGCCCCCCGCCCACCCTCAACGACAAAGTGGGCGTCGATGCGCTGCTGTCCCAGTGTGAAATCGATGCCCGAGCCTTGTCGTCTCTCCTGGGTCGCTCGGAACAGACGATCGAGTTCGTGCAGGATGCGCCGGCCCAGTTGTCCGGTGTGGCCACCGAGTTGCAAAGTGCGCTGTCCAATCTGGTGAGCAATGCGATCCGCTACACGCCGGCCCAAGGGCGGGTGTCGGTAAGTTGGAAGCTCTTGGCCGATGGCAGCGGCGAGTTTGCCGTGCAGGATAACGGGCCAGGCATTGCCGCCGAACACTTGCCGCGCTTGACTGAGCGCTTTTACCGAGTGGACCGCAGCCGCTCGCGTGATAGCGGCGGCACGGGGCTGGGTCTGGCCATTGTCAAGCACGTGGTGCAGCGCCATGGCGCGTTGCTGCGTGTTGAGAGCGAGCCCGGCCGGGGATCGCGGTTTTCCATTGTGTTCCCGGCCTCACGCGTTCAGCGGGCCGATGCGCCGGCCGACCTCAAGGCTGCGTGATGGGCGCCTGGTTCGGGCTGTTCAGGCTGCGCTGCACGGCGCGGTGGAGCATGAGCACAAAGGCTGCGGCCACCACCCCCAAAGCGGCGCTGGCGGCGATCCAGAAGGTCTGCGGCGAGGCGCTTGCATCCAGCGTGAGCGGTCCCAGCTGCAAGCCTTTGTAAGCCCACCAGTAGCCGCCCGTCAGTCCCACGCCCCAAAGCATGACGCCGTAAATCAGCAGCGGCAGCAGGGTCACCCGGTAGCAGCGCAGCAGGAAAATGCTCATGGCCTGTGTGGCATCGGCCAGGTGGTACAGGCCCACCCAGAGCAAGAGGGCCGCCGCTTGTGCCACCACCTGGGCATTGGGTGAGTACAGGCTTGCGATTTGTTGGTGCAGCAGCGTCACCACCGAAGTCGTCAGCAGCACGCACAGCAGGCACAGGCCCAGGCCCATGTGAACCAGCCGGCGCGCCTGCAGCGCATCGCCCCGGCCGATCCAAAACGAGACGCGGGCGCTGGTGGCCAGGGCCAGCGACAGGGGCACCATGTAGAGCACGGCCGTCATGCTCGATGCGATCTGGTGGCTGCCGGCCGCCACTGCCCCCTGGCGCGCAATGAAGACGGCCATCAGCGTAAACGAGGTGACCTCGACCATATAAGACAGACCGCCTGGCAGACCGATGCGCAGGAACTGCCGAATCTGGACCCAGTCGATGCGCTCCATCGGCGCCCACAGGCGGTAAGGTCGGTAGATGTCCTGGGTGCGCAGAAAATGCAGCGCCAGGATGAGCAGCGCGTAATTGACCACCAAGGTGGCCCAGGCGCAGCCGGCCGCGCCCAGGGCCGGCATGCCCGCGCCGCCACCGACGAGCCAGATGGACAGCGGGATTTTGACGGCCAGTGCGCCGATTTGCAGCCAGGTCACCAACAGTGGCTTGCCCAGTGACTGGTTGAGCGTGCTGTAGAGGCGAAACAGCAGGCTCGGGACGAAGGCGATGGCCAAGATCTGCAGATACAGCTCGACCTCTGCGAGCATGGAGGCGGGCACCTGGGCCCAGCGCAGCAATGGGCCTGGAAGCAGCAGCACGGCTGTGCCCAGCACACCGATGAATGCGCACAGGTAAAGGCTTTGGCGCACTGAGCGCCCCACATCGTGCTCGCGCCGGGCGCCCCGCATCTCGGCCCAAACGGGCAGCAGGGCCTGCACGATGCCGATCAGGGCGACGTAGACGCTGATGTAGATGGCAGAGCCCACCGAAAGCGCAGCCAGCGCGTCCACGCTGTGGCGGCCGGCGATGACGGTATCGGCCACGCCGAAGGCCATGATGGCCAACTGCCCCACCAACACCGTGGCCGCGTGGCGCCCCAGGATCTTGAGTTCACTCACGGGGGCTGCGGCGGTAAATCAACAGGTCGTCGCTTTTCTCGGTGGGTCGGCGCGCTGCCGCCACCAGGGTCCACAGGCTGGGGT
>JBILGP010000125.1:0-5633 GCA_044350985.1 Polaromonas sp.
CCGTGCAAACTGTTGGTGATCCAGGTCTTGCTGCCATTGATCACGTACTCATCGCCTTGCTTCTTGGCGACGGTTCGGATGGCCTGCAAATCCGATCCGGCGTTCGGTTCGGTCAAGCCGATGCTGCCGCGAAATTCACCCGTCGCCATGCGCGGCAGGTACTTTTGCTTTTGCTCCTCGGTGCCGTAACGCTCGATGGCCGAGGCCATGATCAGGTGCGAGTTGAAGATTCCTGAGGGCGCCATCCAGACTGAGGCGACCTTGGTCACGATCTGCGCATAGGTCCAGGCCGACAGGCCCAAGCCGCCGTACTGTTCGCCGATCGTTGCGCCGAACAGCCCGAGCTGCTTCATCTGCTCGACGATCTCGTGGGGGTACTCGTCAGCCAGGTCGAACTGACGGGCGACGGGGCGCAGCTCTTTTTCGGCCCAGGCCTCGATCGCGTCGATCAGCGCCAGGTCGTCCTGTTCGGACCGTGATTGCATCGTCATGGGGTTTCCTCGGGATCAGTAGTTGGCTTTTTTCTCGACATCAAAACCGCGCTTGGCCACCAAGATGGTGCGCATGAAGGTGCACACCGTCTTGCCCTCCTGCTGGGTGCCGATGGTCTTGACGCTGACGATGCCGGCATTGGGCCGCGACGACGACTCGCGTTTGTCCAGCACCTCGCTGCGCGCGTAGAGCGTGTCATTGGCAAACAGGGGGTAGGTCAGCTTGATGTCGCTCCAGCCCAAATTGGCGATGGCCTTTTGGCTGACATCGGTCACGCTCATGCCCACCATCAGCGCCACGGTCAGCGGGCTGCAAATGATGCAACGGCCAAACTCGCTGTGCTTGGCATACTCTTCATCGAAGTGCATCGGGTGGGTGTTCATGGTCAGCAAGGTGAACCATGTGTTGTCGGTCTGCGTGATCGTGCGGCCCGGGCGGTGCTCGTAGATGTCACCGACCTGGAAGTCTTCGTAGTACCGGCCAAACGATTCACGGTAGTGATTCGGGCCGATGGGTTGGGCGTTTTGAACCATGAAAGGACTCCTTTTACTGTTCGTTGCGCCGCAAAAGTGCGGCTGTGGCGAGAATTCGAGAGGCGCGCTTGATGATCGGAGCGTCGACCAATTTGCCCTGGTAGACAAAGGCGCCGCGTATTTGGTCGGGCCCGCCTTGGGCGTCCATGGCCTCTTGCAGCCCTTGTGCCCAGGCCAGCTCCTGGGGCGCTGGCGCAAAGCATTCGTGGATGGGTGCGACCTGCGACGGATGAATCGCCGTTTTGCAGTCGAAGCCCATCTGCAAGGCCAAGCCGGTTTCCTGGCGCAGACCGGGCTCATCGTCAATGTGGATGAAAGGGACGTCCCAGGCTTGCAGCCCCGAAGCCTTGGCCGCCATCACCAGGGCGGCGCGGGCCCCGAGCAGGCCCGTCCAGTTGAACTGGGCGCCGAGCTCCATGGACAGATCGGCGCCGCCGAGCATCAAGGCCGACACACGTGGGGCCCCGGCCTTGACCGCGGCCCCAATCTCAGAGGCGCGCTGCATGCCCTGCGGTGTCTCGATCAGTGCAACCAGATGCCTGAAGGCGTGGGGCAGCCAGCGCTCGACCAGGCTCAGGTCGACCGGGTCTTCCACTTTGGGCACGATCAGGTAGTCCATGCGCGCTTGGCTGTCTTGCAGCGCCAGCACATCGCGCAGTCCGTCGGCCGTGCCAATGGCATTGATGCGCACTGCCAGCTGCGCATCGCCAGGCTTGGGTGCGTAGCCGGCGATGAACTCGCAAACGCTCAGGCGCGCCTGGGTCTTGCGCGAAGGATGCACCGCGTCTTCGAGGTCGATGCAGGCCAAGTCGGCACCTGAAGCCAGGGCCTTGGGGTAGCGGTCTGCCCTTTCTCCCGAGACAAAGAGCATGGAGCGCAGGGGACGAATCATGGGCATGGCAGGGGCAAAAATATGTCCGGACAAGTATAGTGAGTTTTCAAAAGCCGTCAATTCGAAGCGGCCTTTTTGCGCAGCTCTAATGAGGCCGGTTTACGCCGAGCGCAGACCCTCGCGCGCGACGTAAAAAGCGTCTTCGGGTTGCGCATGGGCTTGCGTCCAGGCTGGCCCGTCGAGCGCCACCCAAACGGCCGTGGCCAAGCGCGAGAAGGCCACCAAAACCTCGAGGTCTTGGTCGTCAAAGGTGTGGCGCGCTTGCGCCGCCATGAACAACTGCCCCAGAAATTGGCCCTGCCAGATCATGGGCGAGAGAACGGCCGAGCCCATCCGCGCAGACTTCAGGTACTGCTTGAAGGAGCCGTGGTCGTCGGTGTTTTTGAGGATCAGCTTTTCACCGCTTGCGTACACATGGCCGGGGTGGCCGCCGTCGATGGGCACCATCAAGCGCTTTTGCTCGGGCGGAAATCCCACATTGGCCACGAGCATGTGATGCTGCCGGTCGGGTGTGACGATAAAGGCGCCGGCCACAAAAAACTGCCGCTCCTGGCCCTTGAGGGCGCCGGGCTGCAAATGGCGCTGCCGATCACCGAGCAGGCCAAAGCAGGCCTGGGTCAACACCTCCAGGGCTTGTTCGGGCTCGCGCGCGTTGAGCGCAGCCTGCCCCGCGCGCTCAAGCAGTGCCCAGGCTCTGGGGTAGAGGGTGGGGTCTGACATGCAAAAATCGTTGAAGGTGATCCAGCGGGTCGGCCGTCTGGCCCCCTTTGTATAGGCCTTGTGGCAGATCCTGCGGCTTGCGCGCCGACTTTAACAATATGTCCGGACAAGTGTAAAGGGGGCCAGCCCAGGGTTTTCGCTGATGCCTTGGCAGCGGGCGGGGCGCTTACTGCCGGCGCAGCGTGCTGGTGTAGGTGAACAGCTGCGACTGGTAAAGCGAGTGGGCAACCACCAGCAGCTTGCCCGTGGCATCGAAGTAACGGCGCACGGTTTGAAAGGCGGCCTCGCCTGCCCCGACATGCAGCAGCTTGGCCGAATCTTCTTCCAGGTTGACCGCACTGAAGGCCTGCTCGATCCGGTCGAGTTTGGCAGGATCGACGGTCGTCACGATTTCCCGGGCTGCGGTATCGGGATTGAGCAAGCGCTTGGCCTGCGCCTTGGTGCGCACCGCGGCATAGACGTCCACCAGTGCCAGCGGCCTGACGTCGTTGCGCAGGTAGCGGATGGAGCGCACTCGAATGCAGGGGGCTTTTCCCAGCAGGCTGGTTTGGCTGCTGAATTGATTGGTTTCGGTGGGAACTTCTTCACATACCAGCACCTGTAGGCGGCTGGCACTGCCTTGTTGCATCAGGTCGTCAATGCTTTGAATGCTCTGCTCGTAGCGCACGCTGGGCTCGGTGGCGATCACCACCGAGCCCGAGCCTTGGCGGCGCTTGATGAGCCCGTTTTGCTCGAGCTGGCGCAGCGCCTCGCGTGCGGTGTGGCGACTGACACCAAAGGAGTCACACAGCTCGCGCTCGGTGGGCAAATTGGCCGCCAGCGCGTAGCGGCCTTCGCGAATACTGCGCGACAGCTGGTTGTACATCTGTTTGTAGTAAGGTTCCGTCGCCATAGGTCCGAGCTTTCTGTCGATTGCCGCTTTTCCGCTTGATTTTTACATGGCCGCGACTGAGAATATGTACGGACAACTTTATCATCGCCCATCCGTATGCACCAAAGTTATTTTGATGCGATCGATATTCAGGCCTTGCGCCAGGAATTTCCGATCGGCTCCGCCTTCCTCGAGCGCTACCAGAACCTGTCGCCCGATGCGCTCAGGCGGCACCAGGAGGGCCAGTTTGCACGCCAGCTCAAGCGGGCCTGGCAGCTGCCGTTCTACCAAAGGCTGTGGAGCCGGGCGGGCGTGCAGCCGCAGCACATCCGCGGCCTCGATGACCTGCACCGGCTGCCTGTATTCGGCAAACAGGAGATCATGGAGTCGATCGAGCGTCACCCGCCCCTGGGCGACCACCATGGCCGGGAGATCCCGATCGATGGCCGGATCTTCCCCATGATCGTCCATGCCACCAGCGGCACCACGGGGCGTCCCCAGCCGCTGGTGTTCAGTCCCCGCACCCGGGAGGTTCACAAGCTTTTGCTCGCCCGGGCCTACCTGATGCAAGGCATGCGGCCTGACGACGTGGTGCATTCGGTCTATGGGCACGGCCTGGTCAACGGCGGGCATTACATCCGAGAAGCGGTGGTTCACCACACCTCGGCTCTGTTCCTGCCGGCAGGCACCGGTGTCGAGACCCCCTCGGTCAAGCAAGTGGAGTTCATGCGTGATTTTGGCGTCACGGCCTTGGTTGGGTTTGCCGATTACATCAAGCGCTTGGCCGATGTCGCCAGAGAAATGGGCTTGCTGCCCGGCCGCGACATCCCGGTTCGCATGATCAGCGGCCACATGGCGCGCGATTCTCGCGAGGCACTGTCGCAGGCGTGGGGCGGCGCTGAGCTGTTTGACTGGTACGGCGTGGGCGACACTGGCCTGATTGCAGCGGAGGGCCCGGACCACGACGGCATGCACATCATGGAAGATGCCCAGTGGGTTCAAGTCTGCGACATCGACACCGGGCAACCCGTGCCCGATGGTCAAACCGGCGATTTGGTGGTCACCTGTTTGTTCACCCACGATATTTTTCCCATCATTCGTTTCAACACCCACGATGTCACCCGAATTTTGTCGGGCCCGTCCCAACTCAAGCTGCCGTTTCGCCGAATGGAAGGCTTTCTGGGCCGCAGCGACAACATGGTCAAGCTGCGCGGGATCAATATCTTTCCGCAGGCCTTGGCGGCCATCTTGGCCGAGGCGCCAGGATTTCGGGGCGAATACGTGTGCATCCTCCAAAAGGATGCGGCCGGCCGCGAGGACCTGCTGGTGCGCATCGAGTGCGACGTCGCGCCCACTGCCGCCTTGAGCGAAACCTACAGCGCTTTGCTCAAGCAGCGTTTGGGGGTCGAGGTTCTGGTTGAACTCGTCGCGCTGCGCGCCTTGTCCGAACTGACAGGCGTCGAAACCCGCCAAAAACCGATCCGCCTGATCGTCAAGACCTGATTCATGCCGTCCTTCGAGCCCTTGCTGCCCGCAAGCCACGCCGCCCAGGCTTTCAAGGCTGGCCAGATCAGCCCGCAGCAGTGGCTTGCGGCGCAGAGGCAGCGCATCGCCAGCCTCAACCCCAGCCTGCGCGCTTACCTCAGTCAGACGGACGATGGCCCGCCGTCCGAGCCCGGCAGCGGAGCCAAGTCTGCGCTGTGGGGCATGGGTTTTGCCATCAAGGACAACATCGACCTGGCCGGTCAGGTCTCGCATGCGGGCCTGGCCGCCTATGGCGCGCAGCCGGCCGAGCGCGATGCGCCCGTGGTCAGCGCGCTCAAAGCCGCCGGCATGGTTTGCCTGGGGCGGCTGAACATGCACCCCATGGCCCTGGGGGCGACCAATCGCAACCGCGACTACGGCGATTGTCTCAACCCCTTGAGGCCGGGCTACACCCCGGGCGGCTCCAGCGGCGGATCGGCCGCTGCGGTGGCCGCAGGGCTTTGCACGGTGTCATTGGGAACCGACACCATGGGCTCGGTGCGCCTGCCGGCTGCCTACTGCGGCGTCGTGGGTTTCAAGCCCAGCCACGGGCTGCTGAGTCTGCAAGGCGTCGTGCCCCTGTCGCTGCTGTTGGACCACG
>JBILGP010000126.1:0-5620 GCA_044350985.1 Polaromonas sp.
ATCGCGCCGAGGGCGGCGCTCCTACCGGGGCGAGCAGCACCACCAAGGCGCCGGCGCCGCCTTCTGCAGGGCGGGCCTGCACAAAGGCCAGCACTTCTTTTTTTTGCACCAGCCAGCTTTGCACCCTGCCCTTGAGCACGGGGGTCTTGCCGGGCGAGCCCAGGCCCTTGCCGTGCACCACGCGCACGCAGCGCAAGCCGTTCTTGTTGGCCTCGCGGATGAAGTCGGCCAGGGCTTGCCGGGCGTCTTCGCGCCGCAAGCCGTGCAGGTCGATCTGTCCTTGCAGGCGCCAGCCACCGCGCCTGAGCTTGCGCACCACATCGGGCCCGAGCCCCGGGCGCCGATAGCTCAGGGCCTCGTCCGTGTCGAGCAGGGTCTCGACGTCGAAGTCGTCGGACAGGGCTTCGCGCATCACGGCCTGCTCGTCCAGCCTGTGCTGCACGGGCAGGGGTTCGGGGCGGGCCCCAGCGGCGGGTTTGTTTTGCCGGTGCTTGCTCGCCAGCGGCCGCACCGGGCCGACGCTGCGTGCAAACAGTTGCTGCTGCGCCTGCGCAAGTCGCTGGGCCTCCAGCCGCGCCGCCTCCTGCTCGGCCCGCAGCCTGGCCTGGCGCTCGATCTCGATTTTGAGTCGCTTGAGATCGCTGAGGTCTTTGAGGGGCGCCGCTTTCATAGCCGGCACTGTAAGTCAGGCGCGGCGGCGGTGCTGCGGGTCGGGCATGGCGCTTACATCAGCCCCATTTCGGCCATTGAGCACGCTTGCTGCGCCGTCACCACAAAGTGATCGAGCACCCGCACATCGACCAGCGCCAGTGCGCTTTTGAGGCTTTGCGTGAGGACCTCGTCGGCGCGTGAGGGCTGGGCCGATCCGCTGGGGTGGTTGTGTGCCAGCACCACCGCCACCGCATGCAGGCTCAGCGCGCGCACCACCACCTCGCGCGGGTAGACGCTCGTT
Source organism: Polaromonas sp. (assembly GCA_044350985.1). Classification (GTDB taxonomy): domain Bacteria; phylum Pseudomonadota; class Gammaproteobacteria; order Burkholderiales; family Burkholderiaceae_C; genus Polaromonas. The sequence continues at coordinate 953 of JBILGP010000126.1, forward strand.
TGTGTGACCGTTCCGCGAAACATTTCCTCAAAGGCAATGAGCCGGTGCTGGCTGTCGAGGAACATCACCGCAAACACCTCGTGGGCCTTGGCGCCCAATTGCAGTTGCAGGTACTGGCGCACGCTGTGCGGGCTGTCGAACAGGGGCCGGCTTTGCAGTTGCTGGCTCAGGGCCCGGCGCGAGATCTCGAGCACGGCCAGCAACTCGGCCCGTTTGGCCGGCCCCAGGCCCTTGATGCTTTGCAGCGCCGGCGCTTGGGTGTGCAGCAGCCCGGCCAGGCCACCGAAGGCATCGAGCACGTCCTGCGCCAGGCTCAGCACCCCTTTGCCCCGCAGCCCGCTGCGCAGCAGCAGCGCCAGCAGCTCGGCGTCGCTGAGCGCACCCGCGCCCCGCGTGAGCAGCTTTTCACGCGGGCGCGCATCCGGTGGTAATGCTTTAATACTCATGACGCAAGCATACCGGCCATGCCCCGATCTTCCAAGACCCCGGTGCCCTGCCCCCGCGGGACACACCCACATCGCAACGGCACGAAGACGGCGCCTGCCTACAATCGCGCTGTCTATGACTGCCCCCGCCGCCGTTCAGGCCGACTCTTTCTTGACCCTGCACTACCGCCTGGCTGCGCTCGGGCCGGCCGGGGAGGGCCCAGCCATCATCGACACCTTTGCCGACAAGCCGGCCACCCTGAGCCTGGGCACGGGCGAACTGTCCCCGGCCCTGGAGGCGCGTCTGCTGGGGCTGGCCGAAGGCAGCCGCTATCGGTTTGAGTTGCCCGCCGGTGAGGCCTTTGGCCCGCGCAATGGCGATCTGGTGCAGTGGGTGGCGCGCAGTCTGCTCGACCAATTGGGCGACCCACAGGAGCGCTACAGCGCAGGCGACGTGGTGCAGTTCCCCACGCCCGATGGCGCAGGTCAATACGCCGGCGCGGTGGTTCAGGTGGGCGCCGATGGCGCCGTGCAGTTTGACTTCAACCACCCTTTGGCGGGCCAGGCGGTGGTGTTCGAGGTGCAGTTGATAGGAGTGCTATGAAGACCCCGATCTCTCAACCGGTGCGCGACATCATCATGGCCGAGCCGCGCGGTTTTTGCGCCGGCGTCGACCGCGCCATCGAAATCGTCGAGCGCGCCTTGGTCAAGTTTGGTGCGCCGATCTATGTGCGCCATGAAATCGTGCACAACACCCATGTGGTGCAGAACCTCAAGTCGCGCGGGGCGATTTTTATTGAAGAGCTCAGCGATGTGCCGCCCGGCGCCACCTTGGTCTTTAGCGCCCATGGGGTGAGCAAGGCGGTGCAAGACGAGGCGCAGGCGCGGGGCTTTCGAATTTTTGATGCCACCTGCCCGCTGGTAACCAAGGTCCATGTGGAGGTGGCCAAGCTGCACCGCGAGGGCTACGAGTTCATCATGATCGGCCACAAGGGCCATCCCGAGGTCGAAGGCACCATGGGCCAGTTGTCCGACGGCATCTATCTGGTTGAAGATGTGGACGATGTGGCCAAGGTGCAGCCGCGCCAGAGCGAGCGCCTGGCGGTGGTCACCCAGACCACCTTGAGCGTTGACGATGCGGCCGAGATCTCCGCCGCCGTGCAGGCGCGCTTTCCGCAGGTGCGCCGGCCCAAGCAGCAAGACATCTGCTATGCCACGCAAAACCGGCAAGATGCGGTCAAGCTGCTCAGCCCGCAGGTCGATATCTTGATTGTGGTGGGCAGCCCCAGCAGCTCCAACAGCAACCGCCTGGCCGAACTGGCCAACCGCCTGGGCACCGAGGCGCACATGGTCGATGGGCCCGCCGATGTCAAGCCCGCCTGGTTTGAGGGCAAGTTGCGCGTGGGATTGACCGCCGGCGCGTCGGCCCCCGACGTGTTGGTGCAGGCGGTGATTCAACGCATCCGCGTTCTGGGCGCGATTTCGGTGCGCAAAATGGACGGCATCACCGAGACGCTGAAGTTTCCCCTGCCCAAGGGCCTCAAGCTCGAAGAGCCGACGGCTCCTTCTTAAAGCCGGTGCTCTCAGGCGCGGCCACTAAAATCGAGCGATGCTTGACATTCAACTGCTCCGCAAGGATCTCGCCGCGGCCCTGGCCGGCCTGGAAAGCCGCAAAAGCCCCCAGCCCTTTTTGAACGTGGCGGCCTTTGAGACGCTCGAGGCCGAGCGCAAGCGGCTGCAGATCCGCACGGAAGAGCTGCAAAACCAGCGCAACCAGCTCTCCAAACAAATCGGACAACTCAAGTCGCAGGGGCAGGATGCCAGCGCCATCATGGCCCAGGTGGCCCAGTTCAAGACTGAGCTTGAGGAGTCGGCCCAGCGCCTCGATCAGATCCAGCAGGAGCTCCAAGCGCTGTTGCTGGCCGTGCCCAATTTGCCGCAGGCCGATGTGCCGCGCGGCGCAGGCGAGGGCGGCAACGTCGAAGTGCGCTGCTGGGCCCCGGGTGCGGGCTACGGCGCGCGTGCGCCGCAGGCCTCTTTTGAGGTTCGCGACCATGTGGATGTGGGCGAGCCGCTGGGCCTGGACTTTGAGCTGGGCACCAAGCTGGCCGGCTCGCGCTTTACCGTCATGAAGGGGCAACTGGCGCGGCTGCACCGGGCGCTGGCCGCCTTCATGCTCGATGTGCAGACCCAGCAGCATGGCTACACCGAGTGCTACGTGCCCTACATCGTCAGCGACCAGTCGCTGCGCGGCACCGGCCAGCTGCCCAAGTTTGAAGAAGACCTGTTTGCCGCCAACAAAGGCGGGCAGGGCGGGGGCGAGGCCGAGAGCGTGCCGCTTTACCTCATTCCCACTTCGGAAGTGCCGCTGACCAACTTTGTGCGCGATCAGGTGCTGGCCGCTGGTGACTTGCCGATCAAGCTGACCGCCCACACGCCGTGCTTTCGCTCCGAGGCGGGCAGCTACGGCCGTGACACCCGAGGCATGATCCGCCAGCACCAGTTTGACAAAGTCGAGATGGTGCAGATCGTGCACCCTGACCACAGCGGCGAGGCGCTCGAGGAGATGACGCGCCATGCCGAGGCCATCTTGCAGGCCTTGGGCCTGCCCTACCGCGTCATGCTGCTGTGCACCGGCGACATGGGCTTTGGCGCGGCCAAGACCTACGACCTCGAAGTCTGGCTGCCGGCGCAAAACACCTACCGCGAGATCAGCTCGGTGTCCAACTGCGAGGCATTTCAGGCGCGGCGCATGCAGGCGCGTTTCAAGAATGCTCAAGGCAAAAACGAATGGGTGCACACGCTCAACGGTTCGGGCCTCGCGGTGGGCCGCACCTTGGTGGCGGTGCTGGAAAATTACCAACAGGCCGATGGCTCGGTGACCATCCCCGAGGTGCTTCGCCCCTACATGGGCGGCCTGCAGAGTTTGCTTGCACAAAAAAGGGGAACACCATGAAGACGCTGCGTCATCTGTCCGCGATCGCCTCGATCGTCCTTCTTGCAGGCTGCGCCACCACAGGCTTGAGCCCGACAACGACCGAACCGGCGCAAGCCGCGGCCGACCCGGCGAGCCTGTCGGCCTTGCCACCGGGGGCCACGCTCAAGCCCGAGCAGTCGCTCATCATCGGCTCGGGCGAGCAGTGGGTGGGGCGCGTGGTGGCCACCTTGGGCAAAGACATCGATGGCGCGATCCGCTTTTTTACCGACACCTATCAAAGCCAGGGCTGGACCTTGATCTCGTCGGTGCGTGGCAAAGCCAGCTTGCTGGTCTTTACCAAAGAGGACCGCACGGCCACGGTGGAACTCAATGAAAGCACCTTGATGACGGGCGGCACTCTCACCCTGACCGTCGCCCCCCGCAACGCCGCTGTTACCGCCCCGCGGCGTCCCTGAGGCGGGGTTGATGCGTCCCTGAGGCGCAGCCGTGAGGCCCACGGCCCAGGCTGTCTGCTAGAATCCGCAGCTCGACACAAAGCAGGAGAGGTGGCAGAGTGGTCGAATGTACCTGACTCGAAATCAGGCGTGGGCGCAAGTTCACCGTGGGTTCGAATCCCACCCTCTCCGCCAAAACAAGTCCTGCTAACTCGTTCAGGCGAGTTACTTAGCGCTCAGAGCCCCGCACCACGCGGGGCTTTTTGCTGTGGGCTCCTGACTGGCCCCATCGTCACCCACCCCCGAAACCCGTCTCAAACCCCGTTTCGTCTCAGAACCTCCTGACTTTTTATTCCGGCGTGACGAATCGATCCAGCAGGTCTTTGTGCCGATAGACCCATTGCCGCAGGCCCAGCTGCATTTCGCGGCTATCAAGCAGCGCGGTAGGTTTTGATTCCGGTGCTATCTGCTCAGCCGGGCTTTGCGGGTTGGCCTGGCGGGCGTGCCCTAGGCGCAGCGACTGACGCAGGAAGATCGTGCAAAGCTCTTGCGTGGCGACTTTGATGCGAGCGCTGGTTTCGGGACCGCTGCGGGTGGTGCGGTCGGTGAAGATGCTGTGCCCACCTGTGTTGTAGATCGCCAGGGTTCTGGGCGAACGATTCATGGCCTCAAAGATCGCGATGCGGTCCTCGACCGTGCTGCGGTAGCCGGGTAAGTTGATGGTGTCCTCCAGACTGGTGATGTGCAGCGTGGGGGTGGTGACTGCACCAAGCACCTGCTGAGCCGGCCCTTGGCCGAGTAAAGGCGGCGCAGAAATCAGGATCGCGGCCTTGATACGTTGATCCCTCAGTTCGCCCAGGTTTGCACCGTC
>JBILGP010000127.1:0-5612 GCA_044350985.1 Polaromonas sp.
TTGCGCGTCTGCGGGTCGGCCGAGGGCGCGATCACCCGCACACGGCCGCTGACCTCAAGGCCGCTGGCCGTCTTGATGCGCACCGGCGCGCCCACCCGCACACGCGGCAAGTCGGCGGCCGTAAGCTCGGCGCGCCACTCCAGCCGGCCCTGCCGGATCAGCCGAAACAGCTCGCTGCCCGGGGCCACCACAGCGCCCAAGGTGGCGCTGCGCGCAGAAATCACGCCGGCATCGGGCGAGCGCACCTCGGTCTGCGACAGGCGCAACTCGCCCAAGTTGAGCGCCGCGCGCGCCGACTGCACCCGCGCCTGTGCCATGGCCTCGCTGGCCAATGCCGCGCTAAGTTGGGCGTTGCTGAAAAAACCCTGCTGCTGCAGCGAGCGGGCCCGCTCGGCCTGCGCCCGGGCCTCCTGCGCCGACGCCTCGGCCTCGGCCAGCAAGGCGCGCGTCTGCGCTAGCTCGGCACGCACAGTGTCCGATTGCAGCAACGCCAACACGTCGCCGCTGCGCACCACATCGCCCACCTGCGCCCGCACCTGCGCGATCTTCAGGCCACTGGCCTCTGCCCCAATCAGCGCCTCCTGCCAGGCCGCAATCGAGCCATAGGCCGGCAACACCTGCGCCAGCTGCTGGCTTTGCGGCTGCACGGTGCTCACCGTCAGGGCCGGCCGCACGGTCGGTGCCTTGTCCTGGCCCATCGCCGCGCCGCCCCAGCAAATCCCCAGCAGAGCCAGGGCCCAGAACGTTCTCGTTTTCATGGTTCTTCCTACGGGAAAACCCGCGTCAGACGACAGTGTAGCGAGGCACTCGCGACTGAAAGAGGCTGCGCTTGCAGAACCCCTGGCGGGCAGGGGCATGCCGGCCATCAACCGAGCACCTGTTGCCAAAGCTGCAGCACGGTCTGGCGCGCCTGGCTGGCCTCGCTCAAAGCCAGCTCGGTGGGCTCTTCATTAAGACGGGCGCGGTGCTGGGTGCGGCGCAGCTCCCGGTAGGCGTCGGCCGCGCCATGGCCCAGGCCTGGCGGCAGCAAGCCCGCCTGCTCGGCCCGCTCGAGCAGGGCAATGTTGCCGGCGTTCTCGACCAGAGCGCGGTGGCGCGCCGCATGGGCCAGCACCAGGTACTGCACCACGAACTCGACATCGACCATCCCGCCCGGGCTGTGCTTGACATCAAAGACATCGTTGCGCCGCTGGGGATGGGCGGCGCGCACCTTCTCGCGCATGGCCACGATCTCGGCCCGCAAAGCCTGCGCGTCACGCTCGGCGGTGATGACCTGCTCGCGCACCTGCGCGAAGCGCTGCTGCAAATCGGCCGAGCCGAGCACAAAACGCGCCCGGGTCATGGCCTGATGCTCCCAGGTCCAGGCGGTGTTGCTGCCGCGCTGCTGCTGGTAGTCGGCGTAGGCCTGAAAGCGGGTGACCAGCAAACCCGAGTTGCCGTTGGGCCGCAGGGCGGTGTCAATCTCAAAGAGGTCGCCCTCGCTGGTCTTGACGGTCAGCCAGTTGATGAGCTTGCGGGCAAAGCCCGCGTAGACCTCGCCCGCACTCTCGTGCTCGTCGTCGTAGAAAAAAACCAGATCCAGATCACTGCCGTAACCCAGCTCCTTGCCGCCGAGCTTGCCATAAGCAATGATGCCCAGCTCGGGCTCGGGGCGGTGGCGGTGCTTGAGCCGCTGCCAGCACCACTGCGCCGTCAAGGCCAGCACCGACTCGGCCAGCGCGCTCAGGTCATCGGCGACCTGCTCGACGCTGAGCCGGCCTTCGACGTCGCGCGCCAGCGTGCGAAAGACCTCGGCATGATGGGCCCGGCGCAGCAGGTTCAGGCAGGCTTCCTCGTCGTCCTCGCCGGTGCGCCTGAGCGCGTCAAGCCGGCCGTTGAGCTCGTCGGCAAAGCCTTGCGGATCAAAACGCTGATCGAGCATCTGGCCGTGGGCCAGCTCGTCGATCACGCCCGGATGCTTGAGCAGGTAGCGCGCCGGCCAGCGCGCAGCGCCCAGCAGCCGCAGCAATCGCTCGTGCACCGAGGGGCGCTCGAGCAGCAAGGCCAGGTAGCTCTCGCGGCGCAGCAGGGGCTCAATCCAGTCGAGCAGGCGCAGGGCCGCCTCCAGCGTGACCCGGCCGTCATCGAGCCAGGCCGCTGTGCGCTGCAGCAGGCGAAGCAGTCGCGCGCGCGAAGCCTCGCGCAAGGCCAGCACCCTCGGATGGTCCTGCCAACTGCGCAGGCGCTCGCGCAAGGGCTCGGGCCAGCTGCCCGCTTCACGCTGGAGCAGCTCGGCCATGTCCTGCGGCACGCTCTGATCGAGCTTGAAGCAGCCCACACAGTCGGCATGTCCGCCCAGCAGCTTGTCAAACTCCTCGGCCACGAACTCGCGGTGGCGGTCGAGCTCGGCCAAAAACGCGCCGGTGTGGGCAAAGCCCAAAGTGGCGGCAATCCAGGCCAGGTCGGCATCCTGGGTTGGCAGCACATGGGTCTGCTGGTCGTCGAGGTACTGGATGCGGTGCTCGACCCGGCGCAAGAAGTCATACGCCTGGGCCAGCGCACTGGCCGTCGCCGACGGCATCAGGCCGGCCTTGCTCACGCGCGCGAGCGCATGGACCGTGGGGCGCGTGCGCAGTTCGGGGAACTGGCCGCCCCGCACCACCTGCAGCAGTTGCACCGTGAACTCGATTTCACGGATGCCGCCGCGAGAAAGCTTGACATCGTTGGCGCGCTCGGGGTGCCCGGCTGCGCGACGCGCGGCTTGCTCGCGAATTTGCCGGTGCAGCACCCGCAGCGACTCGAACACGTTGTAGTCGAGGTAGCGTCGAAACACGAAGGGCAGCACCAACTGGCGCAGCGCCTGCATCGACGCCTCGCTGCGCGCCTGCAGCGGGGCCACCACCCGGCTCTTGAGCCAGGCAAAGCGCTCCCACTCCCGGCCCTGCACCTGAAAATACTCTTCGAGCGCACCGAGAGAGACCGCAGGCGGACCGGAATTGCCGTTGGGCCGAAGCGCCAGATCGACCCGAAACACAAAGCCGTGCTCGGTCACATCGCCAATAAGCGCTTGCACCGCTTTGACCTGCAGCGCAAAGTACTCGTGGTTGGAAATCACCCCACGCCCGTCAGGGCGGCCCAGGGTCTGACCCTGCTCGTCGTAGATGTAGATCAGATCGATGTCGCTCGAGACATTGAGCTCACGGGCCCCGAGCTTGCCCATGCCAATGACCCACATGCAAGCGCGCCGGCTTGCCGCATCAGCGTGCGGCGGGCCGTGCAGCGCATCGAGCATCTGGCTGCTGTGCTGCATGGCCACATCCAGGGCAAATTCAGCCAGCTCGGTCATCGCGCCAGTCACCAGGGGCAGCGGCGCCTGCTGGCCCGCGCTGGTATCGATGACCACCAGACGCTCGAGCACGAGCTGGCGCAAGATGCGCAGCGCCGCGCCGGTGTCGTGGCCCGCGCCGCGCAGCGTCTCAAAGGTCTGAGCCATACCCTGGCGGGTGGGTGCGCCCTCAGGCAGGCCATCGAGCCACTGCGCGTAACGCCTGCGGATGCGCTGCACATAACGGCTGTGCTGCGGCGCGTCTCCAGGAACCGGCGCCCCAGCCGAGACCGGCGGGTGCGCAGTAAAAGGCTCGGCAGGAGGCAGGGTCATCGGGGTCACAGCGCGGCAGCAAATGAGGGCGCAGATCCCCGCCGCGAAGGTGATAATTCCTGCAACCCATGTTGCCGGAATCCGCACCCACGCCAACCATCCTGCCGCCGCGGCTCAAGCTGTGGGCGAGGGCCACCCGGTGGCTGCTCGCGCTTGTTGTCTCTTTTGCCCTGCTGCTGGCTCTGTTTTGGGGCCTGCTCAATTGGCTCATTGTGCCGCGTATCGATGAATTTCGCCCGACGCTCGAGCGGCTGACCCGACAGGCAACAGGCCTACAGATACAGATCGGCCAGTTGCAAGCGCGCTCGGGCGGCTTGATCCCCTCTTTTGCGCTGCGCGATGTGCGCCTGCTCGACGCGCAAGGACAGGCCGCGCTGCAACTGCCCGAGGTGCTGGTGGCCATCTCCCCACGCTCGCTGCTCAAACGCGGACTCGAGCAGTTGGTCATCGAAGGCGCGCAGCTGGAGATCAAACGCACGGCCGATGGCCGCTTTTGGGTCGCCGGCATCGACATCGGCAGCTTTGCGCCCAGCGATCCGCAGCCCCTGCTCAACTGGCTGTTTTCACAAACCGAATGGGCCTTGCTCAACGGCAGCGTGCTCTGGCGCGATGAGCAGCAGGGCCTGCAGACGGAACTGCAGCAGGTCAACTGGGTGATGCGCAACAGCGGCCAGCGCCACCACATGCGCTTTGACGCCACGCCCCAGACGCAGTGGGGCGATCGCATCAGTGTGCGCGGCATGCTGCGCCAGCCCTTGCTGTCGGGCGCCGCGGGCAACTGGCGTCAGTGGAGCGGCGAGCTCTACGCCGAGCTCGGTCGCATCGAGGCAGCGCCGCTGCAGGCCTACGCCCGACTGGCGGGGCTGGACATTGCGCAGGGCCGAGGTGCGCTGCGCACCTGGATCGACGTCGAGCGCGGCCGCGTCGTGGGCGCGCTGGCCGACGTGCAGCTGTCGCAGGTGCAGGCCCAACTGGGCAGCAAGCTGCCCGCGCTGGCGCTCAACTCGGTCAGCGGCCGGCTGGGCTGGCAGCAGCTCGAGCGCTCGACCCAGGTGCGCGCCGAGGCCCTGAGTTTTGAAAGCGCCGATGGCGTGCGTTGGCCGGCGGGCAATGTGCAGTGGACCGGCCAGCAGGCACCAGCGGGGGGGGCGGCCACGCGCAGCCAGCTCAGCGCCGAGCGCATCGATCTGCAAGCCCTGACGGCCCTGGCCCAGCGGGTGTCGATGCCGGCGCAGCTGCGCGAGCAGTTGCTCAGCCTGCAGCCCCAGGGTCTGCTCGAGACACTGCAGATGAGCTGGGTCGGGGCACTGAGCCAGCCCGAGCAGCTGCAGGCCCAGGGGCGGGTGCGGCAGCTGGCCTTGTCGGCGCAGGCCGCCGAACGCGGCCCAGGCCGGCCGGGGCTGCAAGGCGCCGACGTCGATTTTCAGTGGAAGCGCGACGCCAAGCAGCTTAGCGGGCAGGCCAGCATCAACCTGCAAGGCGGCCATCTGGAGTTCCCGGGCGTGTTCAGCGAGCCACGGATCGCACTCGAGGGGCTCAAAACCAAAATCAAGTTCACGCACAGCGCGTCGGCCAGCTCGGTCGAGTTCGAGCCGAGCCAGCTGCAGGCCCAGGACGCCCAGGGGCAGTTCCAGGGCAGCTGGAGCCGACAGGGCGGCGAGGGCCTGGGCCAGCTCGATCTGCAAGGCCAGCTCAGCCGCGCCGACGCCAACCGGGTGCACCGCTATCTGCCCCTTGCCATCCCCGAGTCGGTGCGGCGTTATGTGCAGACGGCCGTCTCTCAAGGCCAACTCAGTGACGTCGCCTTCAAGGCCAAGGGCCCGCTGGCTCGCTTTCCCTTCGCCCAGGCTGGCGAAGGGGAGTTTTTCGTCAACGCCAAGCTGCGCAATGCGCGCTACGACTACGTGCCCTCGTACCTGGCGCCCAAAGCCAAGCCCTGGCCGGCCTTCGAGCAGCTCGACGCCGACCTGAGCTT
>JBILGP010000128.1:0-5597 GCA_044350985.1 Polaromonas sp.
CAGGCAGGTCAAGATCAGAATCATCCAGGCAAAAGCCTGACCGATCCAGGTGGAGGCACGGTCCACCGCAAGCAACAGGTTTTTCATCTCATTGAATGCGGATCCACGCCCGCTTTGGCCCGTTAGAAAAAGGAAAAAGCCGCCGGCTAACGCCGGCGGCCCGTGTCAACGAATCAAAATCAGGCCTTCTTGGCTGGTGCAGCAGGCCGGAAGTAACGGTTCCAGGCCATCTTGAAGTCGACCATGTAATCGTTCTGCCAGCTGCCTGCGCGCTGGGCGAAGACACGCTGAGAGTCCATGATCTTCTTGAACATGGCGTTCTCGGCCGACTTGGCGGTGGTGACCTTGTCCCATGCATCGAGCTGGGCACGCAGAATGCTGTCGGGCGTCTTGAAGAAGTTGACCTTGTCCTTGGTCTTGAGCTCGATGTAGTCCTTGGAGTTGCGGTCGATGGCTTTCCAGCTCATGTCGGCGCTGGAGGCTTGCACCGCGTAGTCGATGATGGACTTGAGCTCAGCCGGCAGGCCGTCCAACTTGCTCTTGTTGAACAAGATCTCAAACTGCTCGCCAGACTGGTGGAAGCTTTGCAGCATGCAGTTCTTGACCACGTCGGCAAAACCGAGCACCCGGTCAGACGAGGCGTTGTTGAACTCGGCGGCATCGAGCAGGCCACGGTCCAGGGCGGGAACAATCTCGCCACCGGGCAGCGGGTTGACCGCAGCGCCGAGTTCCTTGAACACGTCAACGGCCAAGCCGACGGTGCGGAACTTCAAGCCCTTGATCTGGGCCACATTGGCGATCGGCTTTTTGAACCAGCCCAGCGGCTGGGTGGGCATGGGGCCGTAGAGGTAGGACACCACGTCGATGTTCAGGCTCTTGTAGATTTCTTCAAGCAGCGCCTTGCCGCCGCCATAGTAGTGCCATGACAGGACCATGTTGGGGTCCATGCCGAAGGCCGGTCCCGAACCCCACAGGGCCAGGGCGTTGTTCTTGCCGTAGTGGTAAGCCACCACGCCGTGGCCGCCGTCGAGCGTGCCCTTGTTGACCGCATCGAGCAACTGGAACGCTGGCACCACAGCGCCAGCGGGCAGCACCTCGATCTTGAGGCGACCGCTGGCCATGTCGTTGACCTTCTTGGCGAAGTCGTTGGCGTACTCGTGGAAGATGTCCTTGGCCGGCCAGGTGCTCTGAAAGCGCAAGGTGGTGGTCTGGGCCATGGCGATCATCGGCGCCGACATGGCGCCGGCAGCAACGGCCGCGCCCTTGAGGAGGCCGCGGCGGCCGGTCGTGGTTTGGGTCATGTGAGGTCTCCTTGGAGGTTTGCAAGATACAAAAGGCGAAACGCAAATTGTCCCGATGAAACCCACGGCCAACGCAGAGGGTTTTTACGTACAAAGCATCCCGGGCACAGAAAACCCGGCCGCAAACCGACCGGGTAGGACCCGTTTCCCAAGACGCTGGGAGGCAATTATGTCGGCTCGTGCAAAATCTGCCCCATGACTCAGGATATTTCCCCCACCCCAGCGGAAGGATACGCCGGCGACATCAGCCCGCAGCAGGCTTGGGCCTGGGTGCAAGCCGGACAGGCCGTTTTGGTCGATGTGCGCAGCGATGCCGAGCGGGAATGGGTGGGCTTCGTTCCCGGCGCGGTGGCCTTGGCCTGGAAACAATGGCCGGGCATGGCGATCAACCCGGAGTTTGACGCCGGCATCGTGGCGGCAGCGGCCGGCAAACCTGCCCTGGTGCTGCTGTGCCGCAGCGGCGTGCGCTCGATCGCGGCGGCCCGCCGTGCCACCGAACTGGGCGTGCGGTCGTACAACATCCTGGAAGGTTTCGAGGGCGATCCAGACCCGCAAGGCCATCGCGGCCGCATCGGTGGCTGGCGCATGCGCGGGCTGCCCTGGCGACAAAACTAAACTCAGCAACCCCTAGCCGAACCTCAAGCTGAGCTTCTTGCCCAACCGCAGCACACCTCCTGCGCCCCGAACAAAGACCAACCCCCATGACCTTTCTGGCCCTCGATGTGGGCAACACCCGACTCAAGTGGGCTGTCTACGAGGCGCCGCAGCCTGGCGCACGGCTGGTGGCCCAGGGCGCGGTGTTCCTGGAAAACATCGAAAAACTGGCCGAAGAAGAATGGCAGGGCCTGTCGCAGCCCACGCACATTCTGGGCTGCATCGTGGCCGGCGACCCGGTCAAGCGCCGCGTCATGGACCAGATGGAACAGTGGGACACGCCGGCCAGCTGGGTGGTACCCAGCGCGCAGGAGGCCGGCCTGAGCAATGGCTACGACCATCCCGCCCGTTTAGGCGCCGACCGCTGGGTGGCCATGATCGGCGCCTACCACCGGCTGCTCGCCCGCGGGCTGCACCAGCCCTGCGTGCTGGCCATGGTGGGCACCGCCGTGACGGTCGAGGCCATTGACGCGCAGGGGCGCTTCCTGGGCGGGCTGATCCTGCCGGGTCACGGCATCATGCTGCGCGCCCTGGAGTCGGGCACCGCCGGCTTGCACGTGCCCACCGGCGAAGTACGCCATTTCCCCACCAACACCAGCGACGCGCTGACCAGCGGCGGCACCTTCGCCATTGCTGGCGCGATCGAGCGCATGGTGCAAAACGTGATCGAGCACTGCGGCCAGGCGCCCGCCTGCATCATGACCGGCGGGGCGGGCTGGAAGATGGTGCCGAGCATGCAGCGGCCCTTTGAGCTGGTCGACAACCTGATCTTCGACGGTCTGCTCGAAATCGGCTGGCGCCGCCTGCACCCCGGCGCGCCACGCTAAGCCCCTCAGGCAGCCCGAGGGCGCACACGGGCTGCGGCCTGCTTGGCGCGTTCGCGCGCAAGCTCCACATCGGGATCGTGGGCCAGGACAACCCCCATGCGCCGCTTGACAAAACTCTCGGGCTTGCCAAAGAGGCGCACATCGGTACCGGGAATCTGCAGGGCCAGATCGACGCCGTCGAAGGCGATGCCGCGCGCATCGATGCCGCCGTAAATCACCGCGCTGGCCCCCGGGCTCTTGAGTGTGGTGTCCACCGGCAGGCCCAAAATGGCCCGCGCGTGCAGTTCAAACTCGTTTTGCCACTGGGTGCACATCGTCACCATGCCGGTGTCGTGCGGCCGCGGGCTGACCTCGCTGAACCAGACCTGCTGGCCCTTGACGAACAACTCCACCCCAAACAGACCCTGGCCCCCGAGGTTGTCGGTCACCGCCTGGGCGATGCGCCGGCTCTCGGCCAGCGCCTGCGGATGCATCGGATGGGGCTGCCAGCTCTCCACATAGTCGCCGCTGACCTGCACATGGCCAATCGGCTCGCAAAAATGCGTCTCGATCCGGCCATGGGCGCCCAGCGCACGAACCGTCAGTTGGGTGATTTCGTAGTCGAAATCAATAAAGCCCTCGACGATGACCCGCCCGTGACTGACCCGCCCACCGGCCATGGCATAGTCCCAGGCCGTCTGGACATCTTGCGGGCCGGCGATCTTGCTTTGCCCCTTGCCCGATGAACTCATCACCGGCTTGACGATGCAGGGGTAGCCGATGCCGCCGTCAATCGCGGCTTGCAACTCGTCGAGCGAGTCGCAAAACACATAGGGGCTGGTGGGCAGGCCCAGGGTTTCGGCGGCCAGCCGGCGGATGCCCTCTCGGTCCATGGTCAGGCGGGCCGCGCGGGCCGTGGGAATCACACGCACCACACCGGCGGCTTCGAGCTCTTCGAGCATGGGCGTGGCAATGGCCTCGATCTCGGGCACGACCCAATGCGGCCGCTCCTGCTCGATCAGCGCCTTGAGCTGCTGCGGATCGCTCATGGTGATGGTGCGCGCATGATGGGCCACCTGCTGGCCCGGCGCGTGGTCGTAGCGGTCGACCGCAATAGTCTCGACGCCCAGGCGCTGCAGCGCAATCAGCACCTCCTTGCCCAATTCGCCCGAGCCCAGCAGCATGACTTTGGTGGCGCACGGCGACAGGGGGGTTCCGAGGGTGGTCATGGCGTCTTCCATCGAGATCGTTCAGGGCTGCGGATTATCGGCCCTGGGACTGGGCCAGCGGGCACAATAGCCCGCATGAGAGCGCCCATCTTTTCCGTGCGTGAGCTGAGCAAGCGCTACGGCAGCGCAACAGTGGTCGATCGACTGTCTTTTGACATCGCGCCCGGCCAATGCCTGGGCCTGATCGGCCCCAATGGGGCGGGCAAAACCACCACGGTGCGCATGTGCCTGGGGCTGGCCAGTGCCGATGAGGGCGAGGTGTTGTTTCACGGCGCATCGGGCGTACTGAAAATGCCCGCCGACAGCCTGGCGATCAAGGCGCGGCTGGGCATCGTCAGCCAGTTTGACAGCCTCGATCCGGATTTTTCCTGCGCCGAGAACCTGCTGGTGTTTGGCCGCTACTTCGGCCTGAACGATGCGACCATCCGGCAGCGCATCCCCAAGCTGCTTGAATTTGCCGCGCTCAGCAGCAAAGCCCAGGCCAAGCTCAGCGAGCTGTCGGGCGGCATGAAGCGGCGCCTGTCGCTGGCGCGCGCGCTGGTCAACGATCCGGACCTGCTGCTGCTCGACGAGCCCACCACCGGGCTCGATCCGCAGGCGCGCCATCTGATGTGGGAGCGCCTGCAACAGCTGCTGCAGCAGGGCAAGTCGATCTTGCTGACCACCCATTTCATGGACGAGGCCGAGCGCCTGTGCGATCGCCTGATCGTGCTCGACCACGGCCGCAAGATGTGCGAAGGTTCACCGCGCGAGCTCGTCGCCGGGCAGCTCGAGCCCGATGTCGTCGAGGTCTACGGTCAGGGTGCGGTCGAGCTGGCCGGCAGTGCGCTGCGCGCACTGGCCGAACGCACCGAGGTGAGCGGGGAGACCGTCTTTTTCTACACCCACGACGCCGGGCCGCTGCTGCAAGGCCTGAGCGCGCACAAGCAGCTGCGCACGCTGCACCGGCCGGCCAACTTGGAAGACCTCTTTCTCAAGCTGACCGGCCGGCAGATTCGGGAGGACGGCTGATGGCCCCGACGACGCAGACATCGATCTGGCGCAGGCCGCAGCTCAGTGTGCGCTGGGTGCCGGTGTTTCGGCGCAACCTGCTGGTCTGGCGCAAGCTCATGCTGCCCAGCCTGGTGGGCAATATTGCCGAGCCGCTGATCACCTTGGTGGCCTTCGGCTACGGCCTGGGGGCGCTGGTCGGTCAGGTTCAGCTGCAAGGCTCGACCTTGCCCTACATCGTCTTTCTAGCCTCTGGCTCGATTTGCATGAGCGCCATGAATGCGGCAAGCTTTGAGGCGCTGTACTCAGCGTTTTCTCGCATGCAAGTGCAGCGCACCTGGGACGGCATCATGAATGCGCCCATTGCCCTGGACGATGTGGTGATGGCCGAAATGCTGTGGGCCGCCTTCAAGTCGCTCTTTACCACCACCGTCATCTTGCTGGTGATGCTGGCCCTGGGGATCAGCCACAGCCCCTGGCTGCTGCTGGCGCTGCCGCTGCTGGCCCTGGTGGGCATGGTGTTTGCCAGCATCGCGCTGGTTTTCAATGCGCTGGCCAAAGGCTATGACTTTTTCACCTACTACTTCACGCTGTTCCTGACGCCAACCATGTTCCTC
>JBILGP010000129.1:0-5589 GCA_044350985.1 Polaromonas sp.
GGATGAAACGGGTGGGTCGATCAAGCCCGGTTGCCCAGGGGCTGACCCAATGCGCGGCGCATTCTACGCGGGAAAACCCGCAAAGGTCAATTTGTCTTATGTCTTATATAAGAGATATGATGCGGCCACTCTGACCGATGCCTTTGCACCCCCCTGCTGCCATGGCCCCAACCGCCCCACCGACCGCCGACTCGGCCCACCCGAATGAGGCGGCCGCCCCGGCCTTCAGCCCGCTGTACCAGCAGATCAAGTCGCTGATCCTGCAGGCCCTGCAGGCCGGTCAGTGGAAACCCGGCGACCTGATTCCCAGCGAGATCGAATTGGCCGGGCGTTTTCGCGTCAGCCAGGGCACGGTGCGCAAGGCCATCGACGAGCTGGCGGCCGAGCATCTGCTGGTGCGGCGCCAGGGCCGCGGCACCTTCGTGGCCACCCATGCCGAGCAGCAGGTGCAATACCGTTTTTTGCGCCTGGTGCCCGACGCCGCTGATGCGGCCAGCCAGGGCCCGGCGCAGCGCAGCATCATCGACTGCAAGCGCCTGCGCGCACCGGCGGACGTGGCCCGCACGCTGGGCCTGCGCACGGGCGATGCGGTGCTGCAGGTGCGCCGGGTGCTGGCCTTCCAGGGCGTGCCCACGATCCTCGAAGACCTGTGGCTGCCCGGCAGCGCCTTCAAGGGCCTGACGGCCGAACGTCTGGCGGCCCACCAGGGCGCCATGTACGCGCTGTTCGAAACCGAGTTTGGCGTGCGCATGGTGCGCGCCGACGAGAGACTGCGCGCGCTGGCAGCCGATGAGGCGGCGGCCAAGTGGCTGCAAGTGAGCATCGGCACGCCCCTGCTGAGCGTCGAGCGGGTGGCCTACACCTACCAGGACACGCCGATGGAGTTGCGCCGCGGGCTCTACCTGACCGACACCCACCACTACCGCAACAGCCTGAGCTGAAAGCGGCTGCAGTGCAAGCGACCCATGGCCACTGGCAAAGCCCCTAAAGCTGCGCAAACCCGTCAAGCCGGCTTCAAGGGCAACAAGTCGTTCTTGCCGAGCAAGCCTTGCGCCAGCTGCGGCTTGCCCATGACCTGGCGCAAACGCTGGGCCAAAACCTGGGACGAGGTGCGCTACTGCAGCGACGCCTGCCGCCGCACCGGGCCCAAAGCACCATGACCACCCATCGCCTGATCTTGCTGCTGGGCGACCAGCTCGACGCGCAGTCGTCGGCCTTGTCGGACGTCGACGCCGCGCACGATGTGGTGCTCATGATCGAGGCGCAGGAAGAATCCACCCACGTGCGCTCCAACAAGCTGCGCACCGCGCTGTTTTTATCGGCCATGCGGCACTTTGCCCAGGAGCTGCGGGAGCGCGGCCTGAGCGTGCACTACCGCAGCCTCGACGCACACAACGACGCCAGCCTGGCCCTGGGTTTGCAGGCGGCTGTGGCGGCGCTTGAGCCCAAGGAAGTGATCGGCGTGGAGCCCGGCGACTTGCGCGTGCGCCACCAGATCGAGGCGGCGCTGCCGCCCGGCGTGGGCCTGCAGTGGCGCCGCGACCGCCACTTTGCCTGCAGCCACGAGCGCTTTGCCCAGTGGGCCGGCCGCTCGCGCCAGTTGCGCATGGAGTTTTTTTACCGGCTCATGCGCAAAGAACACGGCGTGCTGATGGAGGGCAACGAGCCGGCCGGCGGCCAATGGAATTTTGACAGCGAGAACCGGCGCGGCTTTGGCCGAGCCGGGCCGAAAAACCTGCCGCAGCCCCTGCGCTTTGCGCCCGACGCAATCACCCGCGAGGTGCTTGATCTGGTGGCGCAGCGTTTTGCCGACCACCCGGGCGATCTGTCGCAGTTTGACTGGCCGGTGACGCGGGCACAGGCACTGGAGGCGCTGCAGGACTTCATCGCACACCGCTTGCCGCACTTTGGCGCGCACCAGGACGCCATGTGGAGCGGCATGCACTGGGGCTGGCATGCGCTGCTGTCGAGTTCACTCAATCTCAAGCTGATCGAGCCGCTGGAGGTGGTGCGCTCGGCCGAGCAGGCCTGGCGCGAGCGCGGGCTCGACCTGGCCAGTGTCGAGGGCTTTATCCGCCAGATCCTGGGCTGGCGCGAGTTTATGCGCGGGGTGTATTTTCTGGACATGCCCAGCCTTGGAACTGCCAACCACTTTGAGCACCATCGGCCACTGCCCGGTTGGTACTGGAGCGGGCAGACGCGCATGAACTGCATGCGCGAGTGCCTGCAGCAAAGCCTGGAGCTCGGTTACGCCCACCACATTCAGCGCCTGATGGTCACCGGCATGTTTGGCGTGCTGGCGCAAATCGAGCCGGAGCAGCTGTGCGACTGGTACCTGGCGGTCTATGTCGATGCGGTGGAGTGGGTGGAGCTGCCCAACACCGCCGGCATGGCCCTGTTTGCCACCGGCCCGCGCTTTACCTCCAAGCCCTATGTGGCCAGCGGCGCCTATGTCGACAAGATGAGCAACTACTGCAAGGGCTGCAGCTACGACCCCAAGCGTCGCACGGGTGACAGCGCCTGCCCCATGACCACCTTGTATTGGCACTTTCTCAAGGGCCACGAGGCCGAGCTGGCGGCCAACCCGCGCACCGCCCTGATGGTCAAGAACCTGCAACGCATCGAGCCTGCTGAGATGGCGCAAATCCAGGCCCACGCCGAAGATCTGCTCGAGCGGATCGAGCAGTTGTAACCATGGTGTCAGCTTCGATTGCCTTACTCGGGGCCCCGGTGGCAAGGCCCCCTGTCCGATGGGGCGGACCCCCTCGGCCTGCCCGCCGACACACGCAGACCGCCACTGCCATGCTGCGTTGCAATAGAATTTCACGTGGATCAGATTGTGTGATTAGGCAGTTACAGACTTCATAGAAAGCAAGACATGTCCGAACCAGCGTCGAGCACGGCCCGCAAACGGCCCGAGTTCCGAAACATCAACGCCCTGACCGACCTGCCGAGCTACCGGCTCCCGGCTGCCGGCTGGGTCTCCATCTTGCACCGCGTCAGCGGCGTGCTGATGTTCATCCTGATGCCCTTCATCATCTGGATGTTCGACACCTCGATTTCTTCCGAGATCTCCTATTCGCGCTTTACCAGCGCCTTTACCGCTGGCATGCTGGGCCTGCCCGGCTTTGTCTGGAAGCTGGTGGCGCTGGCGCTGATCTGGGCCTACCTGCACCACCTGTGCGCTGGCATCCGCCACCTGCGCATGGACATCAACCACGGCGCAGTCGACAAGCGCTCGGGCGCCACATCGGCACGCGTGGTGCTGGCCCTGAGCCTGCTGCTGACTGCAGCGTTGGGTGCCAAGCTGTTTGGCCTTTACTGATTACAGACGCAAGGAGTAAAGCACCATGGCAGTCAATTACGGCTCCAAGCGCATCGTGGTCGGCGCGCACTACGGCACACGCGACTGGCTGGCCCAGCGCGTGACCGCGGTCCTGATGGCCCTGTTCACCCTGATCGTGCTGGCGCAGGTTCTGCTTAGCCCAGGCCCGGTCACCTACGACAGCTGGTCGGGCATCTTCGCGCCGCAGTTGATGAAGACGCTGACCTTTGCCGTCATCATCGCCCTGCTCTACCACGTCTGGGTGGGCATGCGCGATGTCTTCATGGACTACATCAAGCCGGTGGGCATCCGTCTGAGCCTGCAGGTTTTCACCATCCTCTGGCTCGTCGGCTGCGCCGGCTGGGCCATTCAAGTGCTCTGGAGATTCTGATGACCGCCACCTCCAAACTCCCCAAGCGCAAGTTCGACGTCATCATCGTCGGCGCCGGTGGCTCGGGCATGCGGGCTTCGCTGCAACTCGCCCGCGCCGGCCTGAACGTCGCTGTGCTGTCCAAGGTTTTCCCCACCCGCTCGCACACGGTGGCCGCTCAAGGCGGCATCGGCGCCTCGCTGGGCAATATGAGCGAGGACAACTGGCACTACCACTTCTACGACACCGTCAAGGGCTCGGACTGGCTGGGCGACCAAGACGCGATCGAATTCATGTGCCGTGAAGCGCCCAAAGTGGTCTACGACCTCGAGCACATGGGCATGCCCTTTGACCGCAACCCCGACGGCACCATCTACCAGCGCCCCTTTGGCGGCCACACCGCCAACTACGGCGAAAAGCCCGTGCAGCGCGCCTGCGCCGCGGCCGACCGCACCGGTCACGCCATGCTGCACACGCTCTACCAGCAAAACGTCAAGGAAAAAACCAACTTCTTCGTCGAGTGGATGGCGCTGGACCTGATCCGCGACGCCGACGGCGATGTGGTGGGCGTGACCGCCCTGGAGATGGAAACCGGCGAGGTCTACATCCTGGAGGCCAAGACCACGCTGCTGGCCACGGGCGGCGCAGGCCGCATCTTTGCCGCCTCGACCAATGCCTTCATCAACACCGGCGACGGTCTGGGCATGGCCGCGCGCGCTGGCATCCCGCTCGAAGACATGGAGTTCTGGCAGTTCCACCCCACCGGCGTGGCCGGCGCCGGCGTGCTGCTGACCGAAGGCTGCCGCGGCGAAGGCGCGATCTTGCTCAACAGCAACGGCGAGCGCTTCATGGAGCGCTACGCGCCCACCTTGAAAGATCTGGCGCCGCGCGACTTTGTCTCGCGCTGCATGGACCAGGAAATCAAGGAAGGCCGCGGCTGCGGGCCCAACAAGGACTACGTGCTGCTCAAGCTCGACCACCTGGGCGCCGAGACCATCCACAAGCGCCTGCCCTCGGTCTATGAGATCGGCGTGAACTTTGCCAACGTCGACATCACCCGCGAGCCCATCCCGGTGGTGCCCACCATCCACTACCAGATGGGCGGCATCCCGACCAACATCAACGGCCAGGTGGTTGTGCCCGACGGTCAGGGCGGACAAAAAATCGTCAATGGCCTCTATGCAGTGGGCGAATGCTCCTGTGTGTCGGTGCACGGCGCCAACCGCCTGGGCACCAACTCGCTGCTCGACTTGCTGGTGTTCGGTCGTGCGGCGGGCAACCACATCGTGGCCTACAACGACAAAAACAAGACGCACAAGGCGCTGCCGGCCGATGCAGCCGACCGCACGCTGGCACGCCTGGCGCGACTGGACAACGCCACCGACGGCGAGTACGCCCAGACAGTGGCCAATGACATCCGCAGCGCCATGCAGCAGCATGCCGGCGTGTTTCGCACCCAGGAGAGCATGGACGAGGGCGTGCGCAAGATCAACGCGATCCGCGAGCGCGTGCAAAACATTGCGCTCAAAGACAAGTCCAAGGTCTTCAACACCGCACGCATCGAGGCGCTGGAGGTCGAGAACCTGATCGAATCGGCGCAGGCCACCATGACGTCGGCCGCGGCGCGCAAAGAATGCCGCGGCGCCCACACCGTCAACGACTACGAGCGGCCGGCCGATGACCCGCAGTATCCGCTGGGGCGCAACGACGCCGAGTGGATGAAACACACCCTCTGGCACAGCGAGGGCAACCGCCTGAGCTACAAGCCGGTCAACCTCAAGCCGCTGACGGTGGAATCGGTTCCCCCGAAAGTCCGCACCTTCTGATCGCGCACGGAGCATTCACCATGGCAAAACGCACCTTCAAGATCTACCGCTACGACCCGGACCAAGAC
>JBILGP010000130.1:0-5538 GCA_044350985.1 Polaromonas sp.
CTATCCCAGCCCCATGGCCACGGCCACGACCATGTACCACACCAACAAGAATCCCTTGCGCAAGGTCACGCGCTCGAGTGAGGCGGTGGACATCGTGCGCGGGGAAAAGCGGCGGCGCCTGCACAAGGCTTTTTTGCGCTACCACGATCCGAACAACTGGCCGCTGCTGCGCGAGGCGCTCAAGGTCATGGGCCGGTCGGATCTGATCGGTAACGGCAAGCACCATCTGATCCCGACCTTCCAGCCGCTGACCGACGGCAGCTACCAGAGCCCGCGGCGCGCCAACAGCACGGCCTCGCCGGTCAAGGCAGTGGCTGCCAAGGCCCGTCCCGCGCAGCCCCGCAAAGGCCAATTGCTGACCCAGCACACCGGCCTGCCACCGCGCAAGCGCGGCTAAGCCGCGCCGAAATCCGAGGCCCGATCGCGCCGAGGGCGGCGCTCCCACAGGGCAGCGATATGCCTGGTGCTCAACTGTAGGAGCCGAGCCCTCGCGGCGATGGGGCTGCAGGGGCTCTCGGCATGGGCTTCGGGGCTGGGCTCAGACCAGGGTCAGCAGGGGGATGTCCTTGGCCTCGGACAAGGCGGTGAGTTGCTCTCTCGTCTGGCCACCTAAAAACCGGGCAATCGCCTGTGCCACCTCGGGCTTGAACAGGTCTTTGACGGGGTGAGCGATCGGCACAGCGGCCGCCTCGCACAGGCGCTGGGCAAAATGCGGCTCGAGGGCGGCCACTGCCACGCGGCCGTCTTTGCAGGGGTACAGGCCGTAGCCGGCATGTGCGCCACCGACCGGGCCTTCGGGCGTGGTCATCCGCCATTGGCGCGGCAGGGCCAGCCAGGCCGCTGCGTCCGACAGGGCCACCTCGTGCAGGCTGCCACGGCCGCTGATTTTTTGCTGCAGCACGGCCTTGAGCGCCGCTTCGCTGGCCATCAGTGCGCCGCCCATGTCGGCAAACAAGCTGGCAGGCAATTGCAGGCCAGGGACCAGACCGACTTCGGCCTGGTAGGTCAGATCATGCCCGGGCACCTCCGCCAGGGGGCCTGGCGCGCCGACGATCTGAACCAGGCTGAGCTGCGGATGGCGTTTGCGCAGCGCGCTCCAGGCCAAGCCGAGTTTGTGCAGGGCCGAGGGACGAAATGAGGTGAGCAGCACATCGGTGGTGGCCAGCCGCTTGTGCAGGGCCGATTGGCCCTTGGGGTCCTTGAGATCGAGCGTGACTTCACGCACGCCGGCATGAAGTGTGGCGTAACCGCCAGCGGTGTAGGCCTTCATCGCATCGCCCGCCGGCGGGTTGATCTTGGTGCAAGTGGCGCCCATGTCGGCCAGACGGCGCAGGGCGGCCGGTCCGGGCAGATTCAGAGCCAGGCTGATGATGCGGATGCCCTTGAGGGGCTTGGGGTGGCGAGGCTTGAGGGTCTGCGGCGCATTCATGCCGCCAATTTACCCCAGCGCCGAGGACTCGCCAAAATTGAGCGGCAGCCCAACATAGTTTTCGGCCACCGAGTGCAGGGCGGCCTGGGAGTGAAACAGGTAGTCGAGCTCGGCCTCCTGCAGCTTTTGTCCGATCTCGCCGTTGTCAGGAAAGCGGTGCATCAGGCTGGTGAACCACCAGGAAAAGCGCTCGGCTCTCCAGATGCGTCGCAGGCACCGGTCGGAGTAATGGTCGATACCGGCGCTGCTGGCGCTGGTGTAGAACTCGGTGAAGGCCTGCGCCAGGTACTTGACGTCGGTAGCGGCCAGGTTCAGACCTTTGGCGCCGGTTGGCGGCACGATGTGGGCTGCGTCCCCGGCCAGCAGCAGGCGGCCAAATCGCATCGGCTCGGCCACAAAGCTGCGCAGGGGCGCGATGCTCTTTTCCAGGCTTGTGCCGGTGTGCAGTTCGTCGGCCGCTTGCGGGTCCAGGCGCAGGCGCAACTCATCCCAGAAAGCCTGGTCGGACCACTGCTCGACACGATCAGTCAAGGGCACTTGCAGGTAGTAGCGGCTGCGGGTGTGGCTGCGCTGCGAGCACAGAGCAAAGCCACGCGGGCTGTTGACGTAAATGAGTTCGTGGTGAACCGGCCGGGTGTCGGCCAGCAGGCCCAGCCAGCCAAAGGGGTAGACCTTTTCGTATTGGGTGATGGCGCCTTCTGGCACGCTGGCGCGGCAGACCCCGTGAAAGCCGTCGCAGCCGGCGATGAAGTCGCAGTGCAACTCATGCGTTTGGTTGCCCTGGCGCCAGCGCACGGTCGGCGCTTGGCCGTCAAAGTCGTGGATGCTCACGTCGTGGGCCTCGTAGACGGTGGGCAAGCCGGCCTGGCGCCGCGCGTCCATCAGGTCGCGCGTCACCTCGGTCTGCCCGTAGACCATCACCTGCTGGCCGCCGGTCAGCGCATGCAGGTCGAGCCGGTGCCGCTGGCCCTTGAACAGCATGTCGAAGCCGGCATGCAGCAAGCCCTCCTGGTGCATGCGCTGACCGACGCCTGCCTCGTCGAGCAGGTCCATGGTCACCTGCTCGAGCACACCCGCACGGATGCGCCCGAGCACGTAGTCGGCACTTTGCCGCTCGATGATGACCGCATCGATGCCGGCGCGGTGCAGCAGTTGTCCGAGCAGCAGACCGGCTGGGCCTGCGCCGACGATGGCAACTTGGGTGCGTGTGGGAATCATGTGCGCTCTCCGGGGCGGTGCCGAGCCTGGCAGCGGCTTGCAGGCTGGCTGGGGTTGGTAGCGCGAGCTTAGGGCGCGCGCGCCCTGCGATCCAGCGCGGGCGTCGAAATGCGTGCGATAGTCGGCCAGTTTGTCCGATGATCGCGCAAATTTTGGAGAGACGCCGTGAAAACAAGTCCGCCGACGATCGCCAGAGCCGATTTGATTGAGGGCATGGCCAAAGGCATGGCCGTGCTGGAGAGTTTTGACGTGCTGCGACAGCGTCTGAATGCGTCGCTGGCGGCCGAGCGGGCCGGCATCACCCGCGCGGCGGCGCGGCGGCACTTGCTGACATTGGCCCATCTGGGCTATCTGGACAGCGACGGCCGCTATTTCTGGCTCTCGCCCAAGGTGCTGCGGTTTTCGGGCAGTTTTCTCGCCTCCTCCAGGCTGCCCAGGGCGGTGCAGCCTACGCTCAACCGCCTGAGCGCGCAGACGGGCGAGTCCTTCTCGGTGGCCGTGCTCGACGGCCACGAGGTGGTGATCGTGGGTCGCAGCGGCTACGCTGCCACCTCCGGTGCCGGCGCGAGTGCTCCCCGGTTGCAAGCTTATGGGCTGCACCTGGGCGCACGCTTGCCGGCACACGCCACATCGACCGGTCGCATGCTGCTGGCCGATCTGTCGGCCGCGCAGCTCAAACGCTGGATCGACGAGCGCCTGATGGACGGCAGCCTGCCGCGCCTGACGGCCCACACCCTGACCCAGCCGGCGGCCTTCAAGCGCGCGCTCGCGCAAGCACGGCGCGACGATTACTGCGTGGCGCGTCAGGAGCACGAGTTGGGCGTCCATGCCCTGGCGGTGCCGCTGCGCGACGCACAGGGGCGCACGGTGGCCGCGCTCAATTGGGTCAGTTCGGCCGATCGCACGCAAGAGCCTGCGCTGCAGCGCGAATGGCTGCCCTTGTTGCTCGATGCCGCTGCGCAGCTTCGCCCCTTGCTTTGACTGCGCAAACGGTTGCTGGGGGCTGGGTCAAGAAAAAACCGCCGGGCCTTGCGGCGCCGGCGGCTGTCAACTCTTCATCAGGAAACTGCAATGCCCTCGAGATGCAGGAGCACGGACCATGGGCCAATGCGTCCGAGAGATCTGCTGGTCTTGCAAAAAACTCAGAACAACTGTCAACTCGGTTCCATATTAGGGCCTGCCGGCAGCCAAATCTCTAGTGGTTTCACCCAGGGCTTTGGCCCTCGGGCGGGAGGGGTGATTACCCCGATTCAAGCGAGCTCGGCCGGCGTGTCAGCGACCCCAAGCGCCCGATGGGGTCTGATCCTTCGCGCAGGTGGCCTATACTGTCGGCTCGTCGGAGTGTGGCGCAGTCTGGTAGCGCACCTGCTTTGGGAGCAGGGGGTCCAAGGTTCGAATCCTTGTACTCCGACCACATCGTTTGCCAACCTCGAGCCCGTTCAGCGGGCTTTTTTGTGCCCGCTGCCTTCACCCAGCCGCGTGGCCAGGGGCGCTAAGATGCTCTTCAACTGCCCGTAGCTCAGTCGGATAGAGCAACAGCCTTCTAAGCTGTGGGTCGGGGGTTCGATTCCCTCCGGGCAGGCCAGCTGCGGCCAGATACGCCCTGCAATAGGCCTTGCGCAGCCGGTCAAAGCGCGTTAATCGGGATCTTCACGTAGGCCGTGCCGTTGCTTTCCTTGGGCGGCATTTCCCCGGCGCGGATATTGATTTGCACCGCCGGCAAGATCAGCACCGGCATGTCCAGGGTGGCGTCGCGCTGGGTGCGCATCTGCACAAACTGCTCTTGGCTGATGCCGTCGTGCACGTGGATGTTTTTGGCGCGCTGTTCGGCCACCGTCGTCTCGAAGGCGATCGGGCGACCGTTGGGCGGGTAGTCGTGACACATGAACAAGCGGGTCTGCGGCGGCAGCCCCAAGATCTTGCGGGTCGATGCGTACAAGGTCTTGGCATCCCCGCCGGGGAAGTCGCACCGGGCCGTGCCCACATCGGGCATGAACAGGGTGTCGCCCACAAACACGGCGTCGCCGAACTGGTAGGCCACGCAGGCCGGCGTGTGACCGGGCACCGCCATCACGGTGCCAGTGAGCGAGCCCACGGCAAGCGATTGCCCGTCGGCCAGCAGGCGGTCGAACTGTGAGCCATCCAGCTTGAACTCAGGCTCGAGGTTGAAGATGCCCTTGAACACCTTTTGCACCCGAGTGATCTGCTCGCCAATCGCGATTTGGCCGCCCAGATGTTTTTTGAGGTAGGGCGCGGCGCTCAGGTGGTCGGCATGGGCGTGGGTTTCGAGAATCCACTCGACGCTCAATTGATGGGTTTTCACGAAAGCAATCACCTGGTCGGCCGCCGTGGTGCGGGTGCGGCCTGACTTGGGGTCGTAGTCCAGCACCGAGTCAATGATGGCGCAGGCCGAGCCCGGGCCGTTGTGCACCACATAGGTCACGGTCCAGGTGGCTTTGTCAAAAAAGCCTTGAACTTGGGGTGTGGCGGGGTTCGGGGCCGCAGCGTTCATGATCACTCCTTCAATTAAGTTTCCAATAGTCTATTGACAGATAGATTATTTGTCAATAGACTATTGCTCCATCAAGCGTGAGGAGGCTGGCGAGATGAGCGATGTGACATTTGAATTGAGCGACATGCGCCTGGCTGCCAGCCGGGCGTGCAACTTGATGAAGGTGCTGGCCAACCCGGACCGGCTGATGATCTTGTGTCAGCTGTCGCAAGGGGAAAAGCGGGTCGGTGAACTCGAGCAGTTGCTGGGCATCGTGCAGCCGACCTTGTCGCAGCAACTGACGGTGTTGCGCGAAGAGCAACTGGTCAACACCCGGCGTGAAGGCAAGAGCATCTACTACAGCGTCAAGAGCCCGCAGGCACTGGCGGTGATCCAGACC
>JBILGP010000131.1:0-5522 GCA_044350985.1 Polaromonas sp.
TGGGCGACTCCTACCGTGGCTTTCCGGTGGTGGCCACCACGGGTGCGTATTTCGAACACTTTCGCTATGGCGAGCGGCAAGCGCTGCGGCTGGCCCAAGGGCGTGCCTTCGGCGATGTCTTTGAGGCGGTCGTCGGTGCCGAGGCGGCCAAGCAGTTGGGGCTGAGGCTGAACCAGCAGATCGCCCTGAGCCATGGCACGGGCGCCTTCGAGGCGGCCGATCATGCGGACAAGCCTTTTACCGTGGTCGGCATCCTCGAGCGCACCGGCACGCCGGTCGACCGCTCGGTGCACATCGGGCTCGATGGCATGCAGGCCATCCATATCGACTGGCTCGGCGGCATGCCGGCGCGCGATCGCGTCAGTGCCAGCCAGGCGCGGCAGATGGACCTGACGCCCAGCTCGGTCACGGCGGTGCTGGTCGGGCTCAAATCACGCGCGGCAGTGTTTTCGATGCAGCGCAGCGTCACACAATTTGGCGCCGAGCCCCTGATGGCCGTGCTGCCGGGCGTGGTGCTCGACGAGCTGTGGAACACCCTGGCAATTGGCGAGAAGGTCATCGAGGCCATGGTGCTGCTGGTGGCAGCGGTCAGCGTGCTGTCGCTCGTTGCAGTGATCAGCACTGGGCTAGAGCAGCGGCGGCGCGAGCTGGCGGTGCTGCGATCGCTGGGCGCAGGGCCCAGGCGGGTGCTGGCCCTGCTGATCATCGAAGGCACCTTGGTAACCGGCCTAGCTGCTGCCGTCGGCGCCCTGGCCAGCGCCCTGGCCATTGCCGTGCTCGGTGGCGCGCTGGCAACCCACTTGGGCATCGCGCCCACGCTGGGTGTACCCGAGGCCAGCCAATGGCTGATCCTGGCAGCCACAGTGGCAGCCGGTGCGCTGGCCAGCGTGCTGCCGGCCTGGCGCGCCTACCGCATGTCCATCACGGACGGCCTGCAACCGAGGGGGTAACAGCATGGACAAAAACCGCCGCCAGGTGATCGAACGCGCCGCCCTGATCGCGGCGGCCATCGCAGCCGCGCCATCCATCAGTGCCCAAAACAGGGGCAACTACCGCACGCTGCAATGGGACGATCTGATGCCCGACGGCTGGAACCCCAAGGCGGCCCTGGGAAATCTGGACGCCAGCCGCATCCCGGAGGGCAGCGCGCAAGAGCTCGAGCTGCAGCGCAAGATGCGCAAGATCTGGGACAGCGCGCCGGTGCGCGCCGAGCTCGATGGCCAGCGCATCCGTCTGCCTGGCTACGTGGTGCCGCTGGAGTACAGCACCGGGGCGATCCGCGATTTTCTGCTGGTGCCCTACTTCGGCGCCTGCATCCACAGCCCACCGCCGCCGGCCAATCAAATCGTGCTGGTGACTCTGCAAAAACCCGCCCGGCTGCGCACCATGGACGCCTGCTGGGTCGCAGGCGTGCTCAGCGTGCAAGGCAAGCCCACCGACTGGGGCGTCAGCGGCTACTCCCTGAGTGGTCACCAGGTTGACGAGTACCGAGGCGCCCGCATGCCTTGAGGCCCGCCCGGTTCAGCGCCGGGCCTGCGCCAGAGCCTGCGTCAGGCTCATGCCTGCCTGAGCGCTGCGCCAGCGCCCATCGAACACCGACACCACAAATTCGGCAATCCGGTCGAGCTGCGGCACCACCTCCTGCTGCCACTGCTCAAAGCTGTCGCGCTCATGCCCCCGCACGGCGTCGGCCAGCGCCAGCGACGCGCTGGTCAAGCCCTCGGAGATCAGAAAGTCCAGGCTGCTGGCCGAGTAGAACAAAGGATCAAGACCGAGGGCATCGACCATCGCCTGGGCCAGCTTCTGCGCCCCCTCATGCGGCTGCTTGCCGTGCCAGAGCAAGGCGCCACGGGCCAACTCCAGCGAGACCCGCTCCTGTAGCGGCAGCAGCTCCTCGAAGGTGGTCTGACCGAGCAGCAGGCCGACTCGGGCCTGCAGCACCTGGTGAATACTTTTTTGTATCTGCGATCGGGACAAACGGCGCACAGCAACTCCTTGAGGCCCGTGGCCCGCCCTGGCTCCACGGCGCAGGGCATCGGCTCATCGAGCAAGGCCGTGGTTTTACCACGCTGGCCTTGGCCGGAAAATCTGCCGCTGCGGCCAAGCACTCGCAAGCCTCGCATCAACAGACTTGCCGCACATCGGCTAAGCTGCGCCCCTGGCACACACAAGGAGAACCCATGCCCGGCCTTTTGCCCCTGATCGACCCCGATGGACTGCTGGAGTTTTCGGTGGTCTACACCGACCGGTCGCTCAACCACATGTCCAAGCGCTTCCAGGGCGTGATGCGTGACATCTCGCGCATGCTCAAGGAGGTCTACCAGGCCCATTCGGTGGCCCTGGTGCCGGGCAGCGGAACCTTTGGCATGGAAGCGGTGGCCCGGCAATTTGCCAGCGGCAAGCACGTCATGGTGGTTCGCAATGGCTGGTTCAGCTACCGCTGGACCCAAATTTTCGACATGGGAGCCATCCCGGCCAGCCACACGGTCATGAAAGCACGCCGCACCACCGACGGCTCGCAAGCGCCCTGGGCACCCGCGCCGATTGAGGAGGTGACCGCGGCCATCGCCCGCGAAAAACCCGCCCTGGTGTTTGCGCCGCACGTGGAAACCTCGGCCGGCATGATGCTGCCCGACAGCTACCTGCGGGCACTTGCCGACGCGGTGCATGCCTACGGCGGCCTGCTGGTGCTCGACTGCATCGCCTCGGGCGCGATGTGGGTCGACATGCGCGCCACCGGCGTCGATGTGCTGATTTCTGCGCCCCAAAAAGGCTGGAGCAGCTCGCCCTGCTGCGCCATGGTCATGCTCAGCCAGCACGCCCGCCAGGCCATTGACAACACCCAAAGCACCACCTTCGCGATGGACCTGCGCAAATGGCTGCAGGTGATGGAGACCTACGAGGCCGGTGGCCACGTCTACCACACGACGTTGCCCACCGACGCGCTGGTGCGCCTGCGCGAGGTGATGCTCGAGACCGAGGCCTACGGCTTTGCCAAGGTGCGCCAGGAGCAGATCGAACTGGGCCGACAGGTGCGCACGCTGCTGCAGCAATTGGGCTACCCCAGCGTGGCGGCAGCGGGCTTTGAGGCGCCGGGCGTCGTGGTGAGCTACACCACCGACGCGGACATCCAGTCGAGCAAAAAATTCATCGCCGCCGGCCTGCAAACCGCCGCCGGCGTGCCCTTGCAGTGCGATGAGCCGGCCGACTTCCGCACCTTCCGCATCGGACTGTTTGGGCTCGAGAAGTGGCACCACGTCGAGCGCACCGTTGGGCATCTCAAGGCCGCACTGGCCCATCTGCACTGACCCAGGGAATCTGGGATTGACAGCATCGCCTGTACGAAAGTTTCACCAGACATTCCCTCTGGCGCTACAGCCGCGATCGTTGTAGAGTTTGGCCTGAGATCTCAAAAAACAGCGGGAGCGCTGGGCCCAAGAGCCCTGGCGCCCACAAAGGGCAGGAGAGATGGCATGCCGACGAACCGGCTACCGAGGCATTTCACGGATGCTTTGCTGCGCGCGCTGCATGAGCCAAGCGAGCGCGTGGCACGCTACAGCATTGTGTGGAGCGAGGGCGACGTCCACATGGAGGTGCTCTACCTCACCGACGAGCAGCAGCAGCAGCGCCTGGTGGCGCAGCTGACCGAGCTGCGCGAGCGCGTGGAAGACGGCGAATTCATCGACGGCGTCAAGTGGACCATCTTTTTCCCGGAGCGACCCGACGGCTCCTATGGCGAGCCGCTCATTTTGGGCAATCCCAACCCAGATCAGGTCCGCTGCGCCATGGAAAAAGTCCAGGCCCAGCGCGAAGGCCTGGAGTGGGTCGAGCGGGCCCGGCTGTCATCGAGGCGCGAAAGCTGAGCAGCCGCACCCACGGCAAGGTCTGTCAGGCGGCAGGCTGACGCGGCCACTAAGATGCAGGGTTTGCTTTCACCTCACCTGCCCCGCCGTGCTCACCTACCTGACTGTCCCCGTCACGCCCTTCCAGCAAAACTGTTCCCTGGTCTGGGACCAAGACAGCAAGCAGGCCGCCGTCATCGACCCGGGCGGGGATCTTGACCTGCTGCTGGCGCAAGCCGATAAGCTGGGCCTCAAGCTCGAGCAGATCTGGCTCACGCATGCCCACATCGATCACGCCGGTGGCACCGGGGAGCTGGCGGCCAGGCTCAATGTGCCCATCATCGGACCGCACCCGGGCGATCAGTTCTGGATCGACGGCCTGCCCCAGCAAAGCGTGATGTTCGGTTTTCCGCCAGCCCAGACGTTCACGCCCACCCGCTGGCTGCACGACGGCGACACGGTGACGCTGGGCGCGCACACCTTGCAGGTGCGCCACTGCCCCGGTCACACACCCGGCCATGTGGTGTTTTATTCGCCTGAGCTCAAGCGCGCCTTTGTCGGCGACGTGCTGTTTGCCGGCAGCATCGGCCGCACCGATTTCCCGCAAGGCAACTTTGACCAGCTCATTGACAGCATCAAGACCCGCCTGTGGCCCATGGGCAATGACACCATATTCATTCCCGGCCATGGCCCCGAAAGCAGCTTTGGCCGCGAGCGCAAAACCAACCCCTTTGTGGCCGATTGAAGGGGTGGCGCCAGAATGAAAAACGCGCCCGAGGGCGCGTTTTTCATTCGCGGGGTGGGCAAGCGGCGTTAGCCACTTGCCTTTGCGCTCAGTCGGCTTGGACCATGATCGCGCGTGATTTTTGGAGATCATAGAAACAAATCACCCGTTGGCGCTTCCATGCACCAAACCCGTTTTGAAACTCGGCACTGTCGTCCCAAAGCCGCATGGTTCCTTCAGTGAGAATCTGTTTCATCTCATATTCGCTGTTGTAGTACCCCGTGAACGCTGGGCTGTTGGCAAAGCGGAAGGACCACCGGGCAATATCCCGGGTTCTCTCTTCGCATTGCCTCATCGCCGCTGACAGCCCCCGGAAATTTTTCACCAGCATCTCGACCGTCATGCACTGCTTGTAGTCGGTCTTGCACAGCTCTGGCGCCCGCGCCATGCGCTCGGCCTCCAATTTCTTGGCCGCTGCCTGACGCTCGGCTTCTAACTTTCTGGCCACTGCCTGACGCTCTTCTTCTAGCTTCTTGGCCGCTGCCTGAGCCTCTGCTTCCCTGGCCGCACGCGCAGCAGCTTCGGCGCGTTGCGCTTCCTCGCGCTCCCGGCGTGCGCGCGCCTCGGCCTCGGCCTTCTGTGCGCGATCTCTGGCCTCCGCCTCTTCCCTGGCCCGCCGGTCCGCAAGCACCGTGACGGCGGTCGCGCCGGGTATGGCCGCCGCCTTGGCCTTGTCATCCAAATAGGTCAACACCTCAGCTGGCGTGGCTTTTTCGCTGTAGCGCGACCAGATCATCTCCTTGACCACGGAGTCGTAGGCCACCCTGCTGGTCACACCGACATCGCCCAATCGCTTGACGGTGTTTGAATCCACTCCAATTTGAGAGGCAAATTCGCTGGCAGCGAAGTCCTGAAATCCGCTCTTGCGGGCCCAGCCATCTCGCAACTCTCCCGAG
>JBILGP010000132.1:0-5504 GCA_044350985.1 Polaromonas sp.
GACCAAAACGGCGCCGGTCGATTGACGGGCGATCTCGCCGGTCTCCAGGGTGACCTTGTGCTGGCCCCACTGGAAGGTCTTGCTGACTTTGTTGAAGATACTCATGTTCGGTCTCCGAAATCACAAACACAGGGCATGAGGCTGCCCCGAGGGCCCGGAGTGACATCACCGAACACGATGCCATTCCAAGAAGAACCGGAAGGTTGCTCTTGGAATGACACAGCGCGTGTTCCTGCTGCCTTGCTCCGAAGTGAAAAACGCCTGAGCCAGCGAACCAACTCAGGCGCTCTTGTGGCTCATGGGGCTTACTTGCGCAGCCCGAGCTTGGTGATCAGCGCGGTGTAGCGGTCGGCGTCCTTGGCCTTGAGGTAGTCAAGCAACTTGCGACGGCGGCTGACCATGCGCAAAAGACCGCGGCGACCGTGGTGGTCTTTGCCGTGCTGCTTGAAATGGGGGGTCAATTCATTGATGCGGCCGGTGAGCAAAGCAACCTGAACTTCGGGGCTGCCGGTGTCGCTGGCCGAACGGGCGTTGGCCGAGACGATCTCAGCCTTGATGGATTTGGCAATCATGGTCTGTCCTGAACTTGCGAACGCTGCAGTTTTCGGGTGAAAACCGCTTCGCGCCGTGCTGGCCTGTACGGCCTACGCCGAAGACCCATTCCCCGGCGAACTGAGGATTATAGCGCCATCCAGCGAGCCAGCCGATCGACCCCCTGCCCCAGCCGCTGCGGGTCGGCACTGGCCAAACACCAGCGCAGCCAGCCCTGCATGGCAGGCTCGCGGCTGTCGTGAAACGCTTGCCCAGGAGCCAAACCCAGACCCGCTTGCTCAACCAGACGCTGGGCCAGCGCCAGGCTGTCATCGTGGCCGGCCAGGCGGAAAAACGCGTACATCGCCCCATCAGCGGCCGCGACCTGCACGCCAGGCAGCGCCTGCAACTGAGGCACAAGGGTGTCTCGGCAGCGCCTGAGATGCTCGACCACGGCCGGCGTGATCTGAGGCGCATGGGCCAAGGCCGCAAGGCCTGCGCGCTGCACAAAAACCGGCGAGCAGGAGGTGTTGAACTCGAGCAGCTTGCCCAGTGCGGGGACCATGGCACTGGGTGCTGTGACCCAGCCCAGGCGCCAGCCGGTCATGAGAAAGCTCTTGGAAAAGCTGTTGACCACCAGCAGGCGATCGCCATCGGTGGCCAAATCGAGAAAACTCGGCGCGCAGGCCGCGTCGCGAAAATAAAGGCGCTCGTACACCTCGTCGGCGACGATCCAGATGCCGCGCCGGCGGCAGTGTTCCAAGATGAGCTGCTGCTCCTGACGGCTCAGGGTCCAGCCGGTGGGATTGTTGGGGGAGTTGAGCACCAACACCCGGGTCTGGTCGTCCAGCGCATGGAGCAAGCGGTCCATGTCGAGCGACCACACTCCCTGCCGGGGCTGCAAGCTGACCGTTTGCACCCGCGCGCCCATCACCCGCGGCTGGGCCACCAAATTGGGCCACACCGGGGTCACCACCACGACCCGATCGCCGGCGTTGACCAAGGACTGGGCGCTGAGCATCAAGCCATTGACACCACCGGCCGTCACCGCAATGCGATCGGCCGCTATCGGCTGCGCGCCACTGCTGCGCAAAGCGCTGCTGTAGGCCGCCAGCGCCTCGCGCAGCGCCGGCAGCCCCAGGTTGTGCGCATAAAAGGTTTCACCGGCAGCCAGCGAGGCGCTGGCTGCCTGCACGATGGGCTCAGGCGTGGCCGCATCGCTCTCGCCGAACCAGAACTTGAGCACGTCGGCGCGGTCGAGCGCGGCATTGGCCACCACCCGGATCAGGGACTCCTCGAGTTGCTCGATCACCTGTCGCATGCCATCACCTCTGCGGACGCTGCATCTTGCAGCTGTGTGGCTGCTCGGCCTGCTCGGCTTGCAGCGTTTTGATCACCCGAAAACCATAGCCCGAACCTTCAGAATCAAAGGCCACGCCGGGCGTGCCCTGCCGGTCCATCAACACCACGCGCAAGGGCTGCTGAAACTGATGATCGGCCGCCCGCATGCTACCCGTGTGCCCGGCCAGGGCAACCTGGGCGCGCTCGAGCTGCTGGGCCACGGCCTCGGCCTGCAAGGAGCCCGCCTTCTCGATCGACTGCGCCAGCGCCTCCATCATCAGCTGCATGCGCATGTGCACATAGTCGTCCTGCGGCCGGGGAAAACGCTGGCGAAAGCTGCGGTAAAAGGCCTGCGCCGACTCGCCCGGGACATTGGCAAACCACTCGGCCACCGCCACCACCTTGCCCACGCCGGCCTCGCCGAGCACGCCGGGAACGCCCAGGGCGTTGCCATAGAAGGTGTAGAACTTGCCTTCAAAACCGATGTCACGCGCGGCCTTGACCAGCAGTGTCAGGTCGTTGCCGAAGTTGCCGGTCAGCACGGCCTGCGCACCACTGGCCTTGATCTTGTTGGCATAGGGAATGAAATCCTTGACCCTGCCCAAAGGATGCAATTCGTCGCCAACAATCTGTACATCCGGACGCAACAGACCAAGCTGGCGCCGGCCTTCGCGCAGTACCGCCTGGCCGAAGCTGTAGTCCTGCCCGATCAGGTAGATGCGCTGCACCGACCGGTCCTCGCGCAACACCTGCATCAAGGCGGCCATGCGCATGTCGGCGTGGGCGTCAAAGCGAAAGTGCCAGTAGCTGCAGCGCTCGTTGGTGAGCACCGGATCGACCGCCGCGTAATTGAGAAACACAGCCCGCTTGTCTGGCTCGCGCTCGTTGTGCTTGCCAATCGCATCGATCAGGGCTGCAGCCACGGCCGACGAATTGCCTTGCATGACGATACGTATGCCGTCATCAATCGCAGCACGCAGCGCAGCCAGCGCCTCCTCGCTCTGGCCCTTGCTGTCGTAGCGCACCATCTGCAAAGGCCGAGCGCCGCCGGGCAGGGCCACGCCGCCGCGGGCATTAACCCGCTCGGTGGCCCACACCAGGTTGCGAAAGGCCGCCTCGCCGCCATTGGCCAGTGGCCCCGACAAGGTTTCGATCAAGGCAATGCGCACCGGCGCCTGGGCCGCAGCGCCGGTAGCGCCCAGGCAGAGCAGCAAGACCATAAAGCCCACGCTATGGAGCCAGCGGGCCAGCTGCAACCCACGTTTCATGCAGACACCTCCTGTAGCGGCCAGCGCGGCTTGACGTCAAAAGTGTAGGCGTTCGGCGCCGGCACCAGATCGGCCCGAAGGCGCATGGCCGCGGCCATTGCGATCATGGCCCCGTTGTCCGTGCACAGGTGCAATTCAGGGTAATGCACACGCACGCCCTGCTGCTGGCAAGCGGCGTCCAGCCGTTGCCGCAGCGCCAGATTGGCGCCGACCCCCCCAGCGACCACCAGCCGCCGCAAACCCGTGGCTTGCAAGGCGGCCATGCACTTGGCGTGCAAAACGTCAACGATGGCCGCTTGCGTGGCAGCGGCCAGATCGGCGCGCCGGATCTCCAGGCCGTCGCCCAAGCGCTGCACCTGGGTGAGCACCGCGGTCTTGAGACCGGCGAATGAAAAATCGAGATCGCCGCTGTGCAGCAAAGGACGCGGCAGCTTGAAGGCCTGCGCATCGCCCGACTGCGCCAGGCGCGACAGGTGCGGGCCGCCTGGGTAGGGCAGGCCCAGGAGCTTGGCCGATTTGTCAAAAGCCTCGCCGGCTGCATCGTCCAGGGTCTCGCCCAGCAAGGTGTAGCGACCCACCGCGTCGACCCGCATGAGCTGGGTGTGGCCGCCCGAAACCAACAAGGCGACAAAGGGAAACTGGGGCGGATCGTCGCTGAGGAAAGGCGACAGCAGATGCCCCTCCAGGTGGTGTACGCCCAAGGCCGGCTTGCCCAGGCCCGCCGCCAGCGCGCAGGCCAGACCCGCACCCACCAGGAGGGCGCCGGCCAAGCCCGGCCCCCGGGTGTAGGCCACCCAGTCGATCTGGCCGATCTCGATCGCCGATTGAGCGAGCACCTGCTCGATCAGCGGCAAGGCCCGACGGACATGATCCCGGCTGGCCAGCTCTGGCACGACCCCGCCATAGGCCTGGTGCAAATCGATCTGGCTGTGCAGCGCCTGTGCTTTGAGCACAGGAAGGCCGGACCCACCGGCATCGACCACAGCGACGCCGGTTTCATCACAACTGGACTCGATACCCAGAACCAACATGGGCAGTGAGTGTAAGGGTGCGCCGAGGCTCTGGCGGCCGGCTCGCACTAGGATTGAGGCTTATTGCAGGAAGGAGCCGATTGCGATGGATGCACCCGTGATAGAGACGCAGCGATTGATTCTGCGAGGTCATCGTCTCGAGGACTTCGATGCACTGGCCGCACTGTGGGCCGACCCACAAGTGGCTCGGTTCATCATGGGCAAGCCTGCGACTCGAGAGGAGAGCTGGGCCCGCCTCTTGAAGTATGCGGGCCACTGGCGGCTGCTTGGATTCGGGTTCTGGGCCGTCGAACTGAAAGCGGGAGGCTCGTTCATCGGAGACGTTGGCTTTGCAAACTGGCACAGGCAGATCACTCCATCGCTCGATGCAATGCCTGAAGCCGGGTGGGTGTTTTCTTCGACGACGCATGGTCGGGGTATGGCGAGCGAGGCGGTTCAAGCTGCTCTGGCTTGGGCGGACCGTCACTTTGCCGGCGGGACCACCACGTGCATCGTTGGTGTCGATAACGTCGCATCGATCCGGGTTGCACAGAAGACTGGGTACCGGGAGTACGCCAGATCTGAGTTCAAAGACAAGCAAGTGATTCAGTTTCGGCGATAGAAAAAGGCAAGCCGCCTCGGGCTTGTCGCTTGAGGCCTGACCCTGTACGGCTTGGCGGGTGAACCGACTGCATGGGGCCTGCTGATGGCCTGATGTTGGGTCCGAACTTTGCGCAGGTACTTGCCGGCATGGACTGCGGTCGCCCGCACGCGGCCAATCGGCGTGGGCCTCTTCAGCCTCTCCTTAAGCTCATAACGGTCGGTTATCAAGCCCGTCCCACAATCGCCGTCGGACATCCCAACCGCACCGAGGCCTGCACCATGACGATTGCCGCACACACCACACCCCTGTGCACCCTGGTCGGTGCTGGCCCGGGCGATCCGGAGTTGCTGACCCTCAAAGCGCTCAAAGCCATCGAGTCGGCCAGCGTGCTACTCGTCGACGATCTGGTGAGCGATTCAATCGTCGCACTGGCACCGGCACATGCCCGCGTGATCCATGTCGGCAAGCGCGGTGGCTGCCCCTCCACGCCGCAGGCGTTCATCGACAAGCTGATGATCTCGCAGGCGCGCAAAGGCGAGCGGGTGGTGCGACTCAAGGGGGGCGATCCCTTCATCTTCGGGCGCGGCGGCGAGGAGGTCGAGCGACTGCGCAAAGCGGGCATTGCGGTGCAAGTGATCAATGGCATCACGGCGGGCTTGGCCGGCGTCAGCAGCCTGGGCTTGCCCCTGACCCATCGCGACCATGCCCAGGGGGTGGTTTTCCTGACCGGCCACGCCAAAGTCGGCGGCT
>JBILGP010000133.1:0-5495 GCA_044350985.1 Polaromonas sp.
TTTTGGACCATTTGCGCCAGCAGCACCCCGAGCCGCCGATTGATGCGTGCATCGAGCCCGGGCTGCGCGCCCACGCTGACCGACGCTTGCTGCGTCAGTTGCTGGCCAACCTGCTGGGCAATGCGCACAAGTTCAGCAGCCGCAGCCAGCGCATCCGCATCGAGTTCGGACGCTTGCCGCCCGGCGGGCCGACCGACCCGGCTGGCTGGGGCGGCGCCTTTTTTGTGCGCGACCACGGCGTTGGTTTTGCCATGGACCAGGCGCAGCGCCTGTTCGAGCCCCACCAGCGCCTGCCCGGCAGCGAGCCCTTCGAGGGCCAGGGCCTGGGCTTGGCGATCGTGCAGCGCATCGTCAGCCGCCACGGCGGTCGCTTGCGTGCCGAGTCGGCGCCAGAGCAGGGCGCCACCTTCTTTTTCACCTTGGGCCCGTGCGAGCCGCCCGAGACCCTTCCCCCCACGAAAGCATGACCATGCAAGACGATCACCGCAGCGGGCCCTCCGCGGCCGCAACCGGCGCCGAGATCCATCGGCCGCCCCGACGTTCGTCGTTCAAGGCGCAGATGCTGCAAGCGCGCGAAGACGCCATCGTGCAGGCGGTCAACCGGCTGCTGGCTGAAAAGGGGTTCGACCTGATGACGGTCGATGAAGTGGCCGCGCAGGTGGGCATCGCCAAGGCCAGCCTCTACAAGCACTTTCCCAGCAAGGAAGACCTGGCCGCTGCGGCCATGGTGCGCATGCTCGCGCAGGCCGAGGACTTTTTGGACCAGCTGCCGGCGCAGGCCGAGCCGATCGAGCAGCTCAAGGCGGTGGTGCGCTGGATGATGCGCCTGCAACTGGCCGGGCAGATGCCCACCTTGCCCAGCCAGAACTCGAGCTTGCGCGCCCGCTTGATGGCCAACCAAGCCTATCTGGATTTGCTGGTGCATGTCAGCGACCGCATCGGCGTGTGGATCGAGGCCTGCCAGGCCAATGGCAGCATCAACCCCAAGCTGCCGCCGATTCTGGTGCTCTACACCCTGTATGCGCGCGCCTGCGACCCGGTGCTCGAATTCATGAAGGCCGGCGGTCAGTTTGAAGACGAGGCCATCGTCGAATGGGTCACGGGCACCTGCTTTGACGGTTTGCGCTCGCGCTGAGCGCTGTGCCCAATCTGTGACCTCTGTCATGGCCCCGGCGGGCCATCATGCGCGCTCAGTCTGACTCGCTGGCCAGCCGCTGCGCGTGCTGCTCGCGCGCCACCTGCAAGGCCAGGCACAGATCGTCCCAGGCCTTGGCCTTGTCGGCCGGGTTGCGCAGCAGGGTCACGCAGTCGTAGCTGACGATGGCCGGCAGGCCCCACAGCTCGTGCAACTGCCCGCGCAGTCGGCCCAAGGGCTCGGCCGTCTCCAGCAGCGCCTGCGCCGCCAGCCGGCCCATGATGAAGACCAGATCGGGCTCCAGAGCCAGCGCCTGATCGAGGCCTTGCACGCCGTCCTGGTCTTGCGTCGAGCGCAGCATCGGCGCGAGCCAGACCTGGCTGCCCTGGTGCAAGCCGGCGGCGCGCAGCATGCGTTGCAGCAACTCGCCGGCCTGACTGCCAGGGCCCGACCCGCCTTCCTGGCGCTGCTCGCTCAGCAGCAGCCAGCGCGGGGCGCGGGGCCCTTCAGTGCTGGCGTGCAGCGCCTGCATCGGCCCAACCTGCCAATGCAGGGCTTCGCCCGCGCCTGCCGTGGGGGTGGGCGCCGCAGCCGGTGCGGCCACGCGCATCGCCGGGGCCGAATGTCGATCGACCGTCTGTTCCGGTGGCTTGGCCGATGGTGCCTCGCGCGCAGCGGGGCCGCCGCTTGCGCCATGGCCCGCCGCAGCACGTTTGTCTGCTCCAGGACGGGTGGGCCACCACAGCCGCACGCCCATCTCGCGCAGCATCGCTTTGTGCCGGGCGTCCACCGTCATGGCTTGGGCGCGGCCAGCGGCAGGCTCATGACCACCGCATCCTCGCGTTTGAAGGGCGCGAGCGGGTAGTAGTTGCGGCGCACGCCCACCTGCTTGAAGCCATAGCGCTCGTAAATCTGGCGCGCGCGAAGGTTGCTCGTGCGCACCTCCAGCCACAGCGATTGAGCACCGCGGGCCTGCGCATCGCGCAGCATCTCGTCGAGCATCAGCCGCGCCAGCCCGCGCCCCTGGTGCGGCGGATCGACCGTCAGGTTGAGCAGATGGGCTTCTTGCGCGCCGAGCATCAGCACGTGGTAGCCGATCAGGGTCGATTCCTGCAGCAGCACCTGCGCGCAGTAACCGGCCCGCAGCGAATCGGCAAAATTGCCCCGCGACCAAGGATGGGTGTAGGCGCGCTTTTCAACCCGGCTGACCTCATCGAGCCAGTCCTCGGTCATGGCCTGCAAGCGCAGATCGGCGCTGTGGGTGTCCAGTACCGCGCTCATGTCACCGCCTGCGGCGCCGCCTTGAGCGCCAAGCGCTCTTGCGTGGTCTGCGCCACCTTGTCGCGCACATAAAGGGGCAGCGCCAGCGCGGGCGCAACGGCCTGATCGAGCCGTCCTGCGGCCAGCCGCAGCAGCGCGGCAGCGGTGGGCAAGGCGGCCAGGCTGACGCTGCCCGCAGGCGCAGCGCTCAGTTGGGGGTAGATGCCCATCGCATTGCCGACCACCAGCCGCGCAGCACCATCGGGGTAGGCCAGCGCCTCAGGAGCGCTCAGGCGGCACGGCCCGATCGCGCGCAGCACATCGGACCCCGCCGGCTCGAAATGCTGCACGTACACCTCGCCCATGCGAGCGTCTAACACCGCCGTGATCGGCTGCACAGCCAGCCCCTGCGCCTGCGCCAGGGCCCGCCCTTCTTCTGCAAGGGCCAGCAGGGTGTCGATGGGCAGCACCGGCCGGCCGCTGGCCGCTGCCAGCCCCTGCGCGACCGCGCAGGCGGTGCGCACGCCAGTAAACGAGCCCGGACCACGGCCCAAGACGATGGCGTCCAGCTCTTGCAGACGCAAGCCGGCCCGTGCCAGCAAATCCAGGAGGGTTGGAATGAGCGTGAGCGATGCCTGCGCCGCCCCGGGCCCGCTGTATAGCCATTGCCTGGAGCCATGGCTCACGCCCACCGACAAGGTGTCGGTGCTGGTGTCAAAAGCCAGCAGGCGGCTGTCAGATGCGGGGGCGGTCAAGGGGCGGTGAAGGGGAGGTTAAGTCGGTGGTGCGGCAAGGGCGGCAGGCCATGCTCGAGCAGTAGGCGGCATTATCCGGGCAAGCGTTCGATGGGCTGGGGCGTCGGCCACTTATCATCCCGGTCATGTTGCTCCTGTGCTTGCGTCGCCTCTGCTGGGTTGGGCTCGCCGCTGCGCTACCTGCCCTCAGCCACGCCGCTCCACCGGCCGATTTGCCGCGACCGGTGCTCCAGGCGCTGGCGCAGGCGCAGGTGCCGCCTCAGGCCGCCGCATTTTGGGTGGCCGATCTGTCCTCTGGTCAGGTGCGCATCAGTCACCGCGCTGGCGAGGCCATGAACCCGGCCTCGGCCATCAAGCTGCTGACCACCTCGGCCGCGCTCGAGCTGCTCGGGCCTGGGCACACCTGGCGCACCACGGTGCTGGCCGAGGGCAGCGTACAGGGCCAGCAGCTCAAGGGCCATTTGGTGCTGCGCGGTGGCGGCGACCCCAAGCTGGTGATCGAGCGCCTGCAGTCCATGCTGGCGCAGGTGCAGGCCGGTGGCATCAAGGCCATCGAGGGCGACATCGTGCTGGACCGCAGCCTCTGGCGCGTGCCCTCGGTGCACCCGGGGCAGTTCGATGGCGAGCCGCTCAAGCCCTACAACGCCCAGCCCGATGCTCTGCTGGTCAACTTCAAGTCCATGGTGCTGACCTTCACGCCCGAGCCCGAGCGCGGCCGCGCGGCGGTGCGCATCGAGCCGGCTCTGGCCGGCGTTGAGGTCGACGAGAGCGTGCCGCTGGCCAAGGGCGTGCGCTGCGAGGACTGGCGAGCCAGCGTGCAGGCGGTGCTCGACCAGGCCCAGCGGGTGAGCTTTCGCGGCGCTTATCCGGCCTCTTGCGGCGAGCGCAGCTGGCCCACCGCCTATGCCGAGCCCGACAGCTTTGCCGCCCGCACCATTGAGGCCGCCTGGCGCGCGCTGGGCGGCGGCTTGTCCGGGCGGGTGCGCGAGGCCACCCCCGCTGAGCTGTCCCTGCTGGCGCGCAGCGGCACGCTGGGCGGATCGCCGGTGGCGCTGCGGCTGGAGGCGCCCTCGCTGCCGCTGCTCGACATCGTGCAGGACATCAACAAGTTTTCCAACAACGTGATGGCCCAGCAGGTCTTCTACACCCTGGGCCAGCGAGCCGATGGGGCCCAGGGCGCACCGGGCACGCCCGAGGCGGCGCGCGCGGTGCTGATGGACTGGTGGCGCCAACGCCAGCCGCACAGCGAGCCGCCCATGATCGACAACGGTTCGGGCCTGAGCCGCACCCAGCGCATCAGCGCGCGCGCTTTGGGCGAGCTGTTGCAGCGCATGGCCGCCAGCCCGGTCGCTGGCGAACTGCTGGCCTCCTTGCCGGTGGCCGGTGTCGATGCCACCATGCGCCAGAGGGCCCGCGCGGTGGCCGGTCAGGCCTGGCTCAAGACCGGCTCTTTGCGCGGTGTCAGCGCCATTGCCGGCTACGCCCAGGCCACTGGAGGGCGGCGCTACGCGGTGGTGGGAGTGATCAATCACGACAACGCCAGCGCCGGCCGCGCCGCGCTCGATGCGCTGGTGCAATGGGTGGTGCAGGCGCCGTGAAGGCCCGATCGCGAACCGGTTGCGTCATTGCGACGCGCGCAGCGCCGTGGCAATTCACGGCTTGCCGCCCTCACGACGGCGCAGTTCGTACCAAGGCCTCAGGACTGAACACGATGGATCGCTTCGTTCCTCGCGATGACGGCTTAGGGGCGCAACGACGCCCTCGCCTCGTCATTGCAAGGCGCGCGCCCACCCCGTCATTGCGAGGCGCGCAGCGCCGTGGCAATCCACGCTTTTGTGCGTGCGGCCCCATCTGTCCTAAACTGGTCTCATGACCCGCCTGTCCGTTCTTGATCTTTCGCCGATTGCCCACGGCAGCGATGCGGCGCAGTCGTTTCGCAATTCGTTGAGCCTGGCCCGCCATGCCGAGCGGCTGGGTTACCAGCGCTACTGGCTGGCCGAGCACCACGGCATGCCTGGTATTGCGAGCGCGGCCACCGCGGTGCTGCTCTCGCACATTGGCAGCGGCACGTCGAGCATCCGCATCGGCGCCGGCGGCATCATGCTGCCCAACCACAGCCCGCTGGTCATCGCCGAGCAATTTGGCACGCTCGAGTCGCTCTTTCCTGGCCGCATCGACCTGGGCCTGGGCCGCGCGCCGGGCTCGGACATGCAGACTGCGCGCGCCTTGCGGCGCCGGCTCGACTCGGACGCCGACGAATTTCCGCAGGATGTGCTCGAGCTGATGGACTACCTCTCGAGCGAGCCGCGCCAGCCGGTGCGCGCCGTGCCGGGCACCGGCTTGAG
>JBILGP010000134.1:0-5462 GCA_044350985.1 Polaromonas sp.
AGGCGATCGAGCTGGGCGATCGCAGCTGGCAAATTCACGCGGCCGCCGGCCACGATCCGCACAGCGTGGTGCTGTTCGAGCCGCTCAGCCGCACGCTGGTGTCGGCCGATGCCCTGTGGGAGAACGGTTTTGGCGCCATCTTTCCCGAGCTCGAGGGCCTGCACGCCTTCGACGAGGTGGGCCGCACGCTCGACCTGATCGAATCGCTCGAGCCGGTGACCGTGGTGCCCGGACACGGCCCGGTGTTTGCCTACCGGCCCGAGGTCATGGTTCGCGCCCGCGAGCGCCTGGCCAGCTTTGTACAAGACCCAAGGCGCCATGCCAAGCACGGCGCCAAGGTGCTGCTCAAGTTCAAGCTGCTGGAGGTGCAGCAGCAGCCGCTGGACGACTACATCGCCTGGGCCTGCCGCACACCGCATCTGCAGACGGTGCACCGCGGCTGGTTTTCAGGGCGCCCCCTGGAGCAGTGGCTGCTCGGCATGCTCGCCGAGCTGCAGCAAGCGGGCGTGGCCGTTATGCGCGAAGGCATGATCCTCGACCACTGACTTCGACCATTGAGGCCAGCGGCAGCCAGCCAGCCCGATCAGTTTGAAAACGCGGCGATGCCGGTGATGGCACGGCCCAGGATCAGCGCATGGATGTCGTGCGTGCCCTCGTAGGTGTTGACCACCTCCAAGTTGACCAGGTGACGCGCCACACCGTATTCGTCGCTGATGCCGTTGCCGCCCATCATGTCGCGCGCCGCGCGGGCGATGTCGAGCGCCTTGCCGCAGCTGTTGCGCTTGAGGATGGAGGTGATCTCGACCGCGGCCGTGCCCTCGTCCTTCATGCGGCCCAGGCGCAGACAGCCTTGCAGACCC
This sequence comes from Polaromonas sp., assembly GCA_044350985.1. Classification (GTDB taxonomy): domain Bacteria; phylum Pseudomonadota; class Gammaproteobacteria; order Burkholderiales; family Burkholderiaceae_C; genus Polaromonas. The sequence goes on from JBILGP010000134.1 coordinate 861, forward strand.
AGGCTGATCTCGGTGACCATGTCGGCGAGCTTCTTTTGAATGAGCTGGTTGGCCGCCAGGGGCCGGCCAAACTGCTGGCGGTCGAGCACGTACTGGCGGGCGCGCAGGTAGCAATCTTCGGCGGCGCCGAGCGCGCCCCAGGCGATGCCGTAGCGGGCGCTGTTGAGGCAGGTGAACGGACCCTTGAGGCCGCGCACTTCGGCAAAGGCGTTTTCCTCGGGGCAAAACACCTCGTCCATGACGATCTCGCCGGTGATCGACGCACGCAGGCCAACCTTGCCGTGCACCGCCGGTGCGCTCAGCCCCTTCCAGCCTTTTTCGAGCACGAAGCCGCGAATTGCGCCCTCATCGTCCTTGGCCCAGACCAGAAAGACGTCGGCAATCGGGCTGTTGGAAATCCACATCTTGGCGCCCGACAGGCTGTAGCCGCCAGCGACCTTGCGAGCGCGGGTGATCATGCTCGCCGGATCTGAGCCATGATTGGGCTCGGTCAAGCCAAAGCAGCCGACCCATTGCCCGGTGGCCAGCTTGGGCAGGTACTTTTGCTTGAGCGCCTCGCTGCCAAATTCGTTGATCGGCACCATCACCAAAGAAGACTGCACGCTCATCATCGAGCGGTAGCCCGAGTCGACCCGCTCGACCTCGCGGGCCACCAGCCCGTAGCACACATAGTTCAGGCCGGCGCCGCCGTACTGCTCGGGGATGGTCGGGCCCAGCAGGCCGAGCTCGCCCATCTCGTTGAAGATGGCGCGATCGGTCTGCTCGTTGCGAAACGCCATCTGCACCCGCGGCAGCAGCCTTTCCTGGCAATAGGCATGGGCGGCATCGCGCACCTGGCGCTCGTCGGCCGTGAGCTGGTCGTCGAGACGAAACGGGTCAGACCAGGAAAAGGTGGCTTTGGCTTTGGACACGAGAGAACTCCTCAAAAACAATTTGAGCGGCGCATCGGCGGCGCGCGATCTGAGGGCAAGCATAGCGCCGCAAACCGCACCGTGCCGCGGCGAACCGCGATGCCCGAGCCCGATGCAGGCCCGGCAAATGTCCTATTGACAGGACATTTAGACGCATCCCCTATTCTGGCACGACCGCCGTGACCTCGATCTCGACCTTGGCTCTGTCTTCGATCAGGGCACTGACCTCCACGGCCGTCATGGCAATGCCAAAGCTGCCGATGGTCTGACGAAAGATCTGACCGATGCGCGCCGAGGCGGCCAGGTATTCGCGCTTGTCGGTGACATACCAGGTCATGCGCACGATGTGCTCGGGCTTGGCGCCGCCTTCGGCCAGCACGGCCACCACATGGTCGAGCGCCTGCTGCACCTGGTCGACCAGGTCATCGCTGTGGAACACGCCCTGCGCGTCCCAGCCGATCATGCCCGCCACGAACACCATGCGGCCGCTGGCGGCCACGCCATTGGCGTACCCCTTGGGGCGCGGCCAGCCGGGGGGAAGTAGCACCTGCATCACTGTTTCTCCTGGTCAACTGCAAAAGCGCCTGGGCTCGGCTCAGGCGCCGCCCTTGAGCAACTCGCGCGCAATGATCAATTGCTGAACCTCGGTGGCACCCTCGTAGATGCGCAGCGCACGGATTTCCCGGTACAGCCGCTCGACCGGCATCTGACTGACCACGCCCAGCCCGCCCCACATCTGCACCGCCGCGTCGATGACCTGCTGGGCGTTCTCGGTGGCCACCATCTTGGCCATGGCCGCCTCGCGGGTGACCCCCCGGCCCTGATCGCGCTGCCAGGCGGCGCGGTAGGTGAGCAAGGCGGCCGAGTCGATGGCCGTGGCCATCTGCGCCAGCTTGGCCTGCGTGAGCTGAAAATCGGCCAGCACGCCGCCAAACATCTGGCGCGACTGGGCACGCGCCAGGGCCTCGTCGAGCGCGCGGCGCGCAAAGCCCAGGGCGGCGGCAGCCACCGAGGTGCGAAACACATCGAGCGTGCGCATGGCCAGCTTGAAGCCCTCGCCGGCAGCGCCCAGACGCGCGCTGGCCGGGATGCGGCAGCCCCTGAACTCAAGCCGCGCCAGCGGGTGCGGCGCGATCACATCGATGCGCTCGGCAATATGCAGCCCCGGCTGGTCTGCGTCGACCACAAAGGCGCTGATGCCGCGCGCCCCAGGCGCCTCGCCGGTGCGCGCAAACAGCACATAAAAATCGGCGATGCCGCCGTTGGAAATCCAGGTTTTTTGGCCGTCGATCACATAGCTGTCGCCTTCGCTGCGGGCACTGCAGGCCAGCGCTGCCACGTCCGAGCCGGCCTGCGGCTCCGACAGGGCAAAGGCGGCCAGCGCCTGCCCGCTGGCCACGCGGGACAGGTAACGCCGGCGCTGCTCGGGCGTGCCTTGCAGACTGATCGCGCCCGAGCCCAGGCCCTGCATCGCAAACGCAAAGTCGGCCAGGCCGTCGTGGCGGGCCAATGTCTCGCGGATCAGGCAGATCGCGCGGGTGTCGATCGCATCGGCATGGCCGCCCACGTCGCGGCCGGCGACCGCGTGCGAGAGCCAGCCGCCCTGGCCGAGCTGGCGCACCAACTCGCGGCACTGGCCGTCGACATCGCCGCCAGCGTGCGCGCCGATGTGCTCAGCGGCCCAGGCATCGAGCCGGCGGGCCAACTCGGCATGGCGGGGCTCGAAAAAAGGCCAGTCCAGGTACGTGCTGTTGGCCATGCCAGCTCCCTCAGTTGCCTTCAAAGCGCGGCTTTTGCTTGGCCGCAAACGCGTGATAGGCGCGCGAGAAGTCTTCGGTGAGCATGCAGATGGCCTGCGCCTGCGCCTCGGCCTCTATAGCCTGCTCGATCGTCATCGCCCACTCCTGGTGCAGCATGGTCTTGGTGATGCCGTTGGCAAAAGCCGGCCCACTGGCCAGATCGGCCGCCAACGCCTGCGACTGTGCCAGCAGGTCTTCGGGTGCGCACAGGCGATTGAGAAAACCCCAGCGCTCGGCCTCCTCGCCGCCCATGGCGCGGCCCGTGTAGAGCAACTCGCTGGCGCGACCCTGGCCGATGATGCGCGGCAGCAAAGCACAGGCGCCCATGTCGCAGCCGGCCAGGCCGACCCGGTTGAACAGAAAGGCCGTCTTGCTGCGCGCGGTGCCCAGGCGCATGTCGCTGGCCATGGCCAGGATCGCCCCAGCGCCCGCGCACACGCCATCGACGGCCGCCACGATGGGCTGCGGGCACACGCGCATCATCTTGACCAGCTCGCCGGTCATGCGGGTGAACATCAGGAGCTCGGGAGCCTTGAGCGCAATGAGCGGGCCAATGATCTCGTGCACATCGCCGCCCGAGCAAAAATTGCCGCCCTCACCGACGATCACCACAGCGCGCACATCGTCGGCCCACTTGAGCTGATGAAACAGGTCACGCAGCTCGGCGTAGGAGTCGAAGGTCAGGGGGTTCTTGCGCTCGGGCCGGTTGAGCGTGATGGTGGCCACCTGCTCGCTGACTTGCCAGCGGAAATGGGTGGCGGCGTAGCCGGCCATGGGTTTGCGGTTGCCTGCGAGCAGGCCCGGATCGATGCTCACAACATGCTCCTTGCTATTTGCCGCCCTGCGCGCTTTTCTCGCGCTGGAAGTTGGCCTCCATCTGCCCCTTGGCCGACTGGTAGGGGCGCGGCCAGGCGATCGGCGTGTAGCCGATTTTGGCCGCCTCGCTCAAGGTCCAGGCCGGATTGGCCAGGTGGGGCCGGGCCACCGCACACAAGTCGGCCCGCCCGGCAGCCAGGATGCTGTTGGCATGGTCGGCCTCGCTGATCGCACCGACGGCCATGGTGGCAATGCCCGCCTCCTGCCGGATGCGGTCGGCAAAAGGGGTCTGGAACATGCGTCCGTAGACCGGCTTTTCTTTTTTGCTCACCTGCCCCGATGAACAATCGATCAGATCGGCGCCAGCCTCCTTGAAGGCGCGCGCAATGTGCACCGCGTCTTCGGGGGTGATGCCGCCTTCGACCCAGTCGTGCGCGGAAATGCGCACCGAAATCGGCAGTTGATCGGGCCAGACTGCACGCACCGCGGCAAACACCTCCAGCGGGTAGCGCAGGCGGTTTTCCAGGCTGCCGCCGTATTCGTCGGTGCGCCGGTTGGTCAGGGGCGAAATAAAGCTCGACAACAGATAGCCGTGCGCGCAGTGCAATTCGAGCCAGTCGGCGCCGGCTTGCGCGGCCGCGCGCGTGCTTGCGACAAACCGCTCGCGCACCTGGTCCATGTCTTGTCGCGTCATGGCGCGAGAAGACTGGCTCACGCCCTCCAGATACTGCTGGGGCGACGCCGAGATCAACGGCCAGTTGGGCTCGCCCCCGCCCTCGGGCAGAGGCTGATCGATGCCATCCCAGGCGCGTCGGGTCGAGCCCTTGGCACCGGCATGGCCGATCTGGATGCCGAACTTGGCGTCGGTATGGGTATGGATCCAATGGGCGATGCGGGCATACGCTTGGGTGTGCTCGGGCCGATACAGGCCCGGACAACCGGGCGTGATACGGCCATCGGCGCTGACACAAGTCATCTCGGCCATCACCAGCGCGGCGCCCCCCAGGGCGCGCGCGCCCAGATGCACCAGGTGGTACTCGCCCACCTGACCATCGAAGGCCGAGTACTGCGCCATC
>JBILGP010000135.1:0-5459 GCA_044350985.1 Polaromonas sp.
CGCCCCGACGCCCCGACGATGCGCTGCTTGGCCCCTTGCAAGCCGCTGGCCTTGACCCCAGCCGGGTGGGCGACTGCCGGATCGCCCGCGACGCCCTGGCGGCCACCGCCGAGGGGCATGCAGCCGGAATGCAGGCCTGAGCCAGACACCAGCAGCCCGCCCTGCTGGCCCACCAGATTGGGGCAAGCCGCGCGCATAAATTGCACCCCGGCGAGTCAATTGGTACTTTGCCCAATGAGCCTCCTGCAAGCTTCGCGCGTCCCAATGGAAAACCCCGGTTCCACGACCCGCATTTTGTGTGACAGTCGAGTTCGTACAGACTCAAGGCGAGTCAAGAGCAAAGGGTCTGTAGCGGCTCGCCACCGGCGGGCAGCAGCGGCCCTTTCAACCACTCGAGGAGACAAGCCATGCGCATTCCTGAAAAACTCAACGGTCCACGCCGCTGGCACAAAGCGGCCGTCGCAGTGGCCGTCTCGCTGGCCACGCTGCCAGCGCTGGCCCAAGAAACCTTCAAGATCGGCATCGTCAGCTTTCTGTCGGGCCAGGCCGCAGAAAGCTTTGGCGTGCCGGCGATCAATGCCGGCAAGCTGCTGATTGACCAGTTCAACAAGGGCGCTGCGCCCGCGCCCTACAACCGCCCTGGCTTTGGGGGCATGAAGATCGAGCCGATTTACGTCGACGAGGCCGGCGGCGCGACCAAGCAGGTTCAGGAAATGCGCAACCTCTACGACCGCGACAAAGTCGATGTGGTGCTGGGCTACGTCAGCTCGGGCGACTGCTTGGCGGTGGCCCCCGTGGCCGAGGAAATGAAGAAATTCCTCATCCTCTACGACTGCGGCACGCCGCGTATCTTTGAGGACGGCAAATACAACTACGTGTTTCGAACCGCCGCGCATGCCACCATGGACAACGTGGCTCTGGCGCGCTACCTCAAGGCCCGCAACGTCAAGGTCGACACCTTCAACCTGATCAACCAAGACTACGCCTGGGGCCAAGACAGCAAGGCCGACTTCATCCTCTCGATGAAGCAGCTCTACCCCAATGCCAAACAGCAGGCGGACTTGCTGCCCAAGTTTGGCGCAGGCCAGTACGGCACCGAGGTCTCGGCTCTGCTGAGCCGGCCGGCCGACATCCTGCACTCGAGTCTGTGGGGCGGCGACTTGCAGGCCTTCATCTTGCAAGGCGGCGCGCGCGGCGTGTTCCAAAAGCAGACCCCCGTGTTTTCGGCAGCAGACCATGTGCTGGTGCCGATGGGCGATAAGTTTCCCAACGGCGCCATCATTGGCGCCCGCGGTGCCTACGGTTTGATGTCGCCCAAGTCGGCGCTCAACGACTGGTGGTTCGAGCTGCACTCCAAAGAGCTCAAGGTCTACCCAGCCCAGCCGTCTTACCGCATGGCCCAAGGCTTGATGGGTCTGAAGCTGGCCGTCGAAAGAGCCATGGCCGCCAACGGCGGCAGGAAGCCGACCCCCGAGCAACTGGCTGCCGCCATGCGCGGCTCGAGCTGGCCCTCGCCCGGCGGCACCATCACCATGGCGCTGGGCAATGGCCACCAGGCCATCCAGGAGACCGCCATCGGCCGCACCCGCTGGGATGCCGCAAGAAAAATGGTGGTCATCGAAGACATCCAGCGCTTCAGCGCCGAATGCGTCAACCCGCCGGCCAACATGACATCCGACGACTGGATGAAAGCCGGCTTCCCCGGCAGCAAGTGCTAAGGACCTGGCCCCATACCGGCCGGGCCAAGCGGGGCCCGGCCGGCCCAGCCTCCGGCGTGACTGAACGCGACCTGACCTGCGAGTGACCCGCGCATGAGTTTGCTACTGACCATCTTGTTTGACGGCATCATCTACGCGTCCTGGCTCTTTATCGTGGCCCTGGGGCTGACGCTGGTGTTTGGCGTGCTCAAGATTCTCAACATCGCGCACGGCAGCTTCTATGCGGTGGGCGCCTATGCCGGCGCGAGCCTGGTGACCTGGTTGCTGTCCATGCAGGTGTCTCCCGCATTGGGCGCGCTGGGGCTGGTGGCGGCGGCAGTAGGCGTGGCAGCCATCGTCGCGCCGCTGACCGAGCGCGGTTTGCTGCGCATGTTTTATGGCCGCGATGAGGTGCTGCTGGTGCTGGTGACCTACGCACTGTTTCTCATGCTTGAAGACGTGATGAAGCTCATTTGGGGAGTCAACCCCTACTACGTGGCCGATACCTACCAGGCTTTTGGCAACGTTCAACTCGGCGCGCTGAGCTATGTCGGCTATGACGTGATGCTGATCGGCGTGGCCGTGGTCTGCGGCGCGCTCACCTGGTGGGTGCTCAACCACACGCGCCAGGGCAAGATCGTCACCTCGGTGATCCACAGCCCCGAAGTGGCCTCGAGCATGGGCGTGAATGTTTCGCGGATCTACACCGGCGCCTTCATGGTGGGCGTGTTTCTGGCTGCCCTGGGCGGGGCCTTGACCGCGCCCATGCTCTCGGTGCAGCCCGGGCTCAGTGTGGGCGTCATCATCACCAGCTTTGCTGTGGTGATCATCGGTGGCCTGGGAAGCATTGAAGGCGCTGCGATCGGAGCGATTGTGGTGGGGCTGGCTCGCGCGGCATCGGTCCACCTGTGGCCTCCAGCCGAGCTGTTTAGCATTTACTTGGTCATGGCCGCCATTTTGGTCTTCAAGCCGCAAGGGCTTTTCCAACGCATTCAGGCCAGAAAGATCTGAGTGTCCATGTCCACGGCCTTGTTCCCCCATCAGGCGCCCGCACTGGGCGCCCGCCAGGTCGGCGCGGTGGCACTGATCTGTTTGGTCGCCATGCTGGTGCTGGGCCTGCTGGCCCCCAAATGGCTGGTCTCGCTGGCCACCTTGGCCTGCGCCAACGCCCTGGTCTCGCTGGGCATCTTGATCATGATGCGCAGCGGCGTCGTGCCCTTTGGCCAAGGCCTGGTGTTTGCAGCCGGAGGCTATGCGGCGGCCCTGGCCTTCAACAAGCTGGGGCTCAAGGATGCGGCCGCTCTGTGCCTGTTGGGCGGTCTGGCAGGCCTGCTGGTTGCCGCTCCCTTTGCGCCGCTGCTCGCGCGCTACCGGGGCATCTTCTTTGCCATGCTGACGTTGGCGCTTTCCATGGTGCTCTACGGCATCTTGATGAAAACCGAAGCACTGGGCGGCTCCGATGGCTTTAACGTGACCCGGCCGACGCTCTTTGGCATGACCGCACCGCAAAGCCGGCCCGAGCTCCTGCTCTGGGGCGTGACCGCCGCCTTCACCTGCGCGCTTGCTGCGGCGGTGCGCCTGTACTGCAACTCCCCGCGCGGCCTGCTGTCCATGGCGGTGCGAGAAAACGAATTGCGCGTCGAGTACCTGGGCATGTCGGTGGTCAACATCGTGGCCTGGAACTATTGCCTGGCCGCCTTTTTGGGCGGCGTGGGCGGCGCACTGTCGGTGCTCGCCCTGGGCCATATCGAGCCGAACTTCGCCTACTGGACCACCTCAGGCGAGTTTGTCTTCGTCGCCATCTTGGCCGGCCACCAAAGCGTCATTGCCATTGTTGCGAGTTCCTTCATCTTGGAGCTGGTGCGCTCTTTCTCGAGCGCCTACTTCCCCAACACGTGGCAGCTCGCTCTAGGGCTGTTCCTTTTGCTGGTGATCCGTTTCCTGCCCGAAGGACTGGGCTCGTTGGCACAAAAAGTGCGCGGCTCACCGGCCAAGGCCGACTCGGGCCATGACGACAAGGCAAGCCGATGACAACCCCCGTCTACCCTTGCGTGCTGTCGGCGCAAGGCCTGAACCTGAGCTTTGGAGCGGTCACGGCGGCGGCCGACGTCAGCATCGACATCCAGCGCGGCGAGCGGCTGTGTCTGATTGGCAGCAATGGCGCCGGCAAAACCACGTTTGTCAACATGATCACCGGCTACCTCAGGCCCAACTCGGGGACGATTTTTCTGGGGCAAGAAAACATCACCCGACTCAGCCCGCGCGAGATCACCCGCCGCGGTGTGGCACGCTCGTTTCAGATTCCGCAGCTTTGCCTGCACATGACGGTGCTCGACAACGTGCTCGCCGCCATGCACTGCAACCGCGGCAACACGCATTTCCTCAAGCCCGCACATGACCCCGACTCACTGGCTTTTTGTCATGGCCTGCTGGAGCGATTTGGCTTGCTCAGCCAGGCCATGAGGCCGGTTCGCGAGCTGCCCGGTGGCGTGCGCAAATTGCTCGACATAGCGATGGCGCTGACCGGCCAGCCCAAGCTGCTCTTGCTCGATGAGCCCACCAGTGGCGTGAGCGCCGATGAGAAATTTTCGACCATGGACACCGTCGTGCAGGCCATCGAACAAGAGGGGGGCGAAGAAGCGGTGACCGTTGTGTTCGTCGAGCACGACATGGATATTGTGCGACGCTACGCCACCCGGGTTGCCGCTTTCTATGGTGGGCGCGTCATCGCAGACGGACAGGCCAGTAGCGTGCTGGTCGACCCGGAAGTGCAGCGCCATGTCACCGGCCTGGCCCCCGCGAGCAGCTCTGAGGCCACACAGGTGCAGCCATGATCGAGGTGGTCGGCGCCCGCGTGGCAATCCAAAACGTTGAAGTCTTGCGTGACTTTTCGATTCGCATTGAAGGCGGCGCCATGGTGGGCCTGATCGGTCGCAACGGCGCGGGCAAAACCACCGTGATGCGAACCATCATGGGCCATCTGCCCCTGCTGGCTGGGCAACTGAGCTTCGAAGGCCGCGACCTTACTGCGCTGCCGGCCCATGCCAGAGCGGGGATGGGCATAGGCTACATGCCTGAAGATCGCGGTCTGGTGCCTGAACTGACCGTTGAAGAAAACATTTGTCTGCCCCTTTGGACGCAACCCTCGCTCGATGTCAAGACGAGGCTCGATTTTGTCTACGGCGTCCTGCCCGAGTTGCTGCCTATGCGAGAGCGGCGTGCCTTGCTGCTGTCGGGCGGACAGCAAAAGCTAGCCGCGTTGGCGCGCGCTTTGGTGGTGGGCACTCGTCTGTTGCTGCTCGATGAGCCGTTTGAAGGCGTGGCACCGGCGCTGTCCCAGCGTCTGTCGGAAGTGGTGGCAGGCCTGCGGGGCAGCGGGCTGTCGGTGCTGATCAGCCAGTCCGATATCAACCATTCGCGTTCCCTGCTCGACGCCGAAGTGGTGATCGAGCGCGGCGCCAATCAAGCCGCAGCGGCCCGCAGCGCCTGAGGCGCTCCGGGCCGGGATGGGGCTGCAGGCCCGGCCCATCGCCGCGAGGGCGCGGCTCTAACAGGCCCACGCCCATGCCGAGCGGGTCTTGCCCTGTGGGAGCGCCGCCCTTGGCGTGATAGCTTCGTTTCAGGTCGGCTCAAGCCACAGCCACTTGTAGGGCTGCAGCGCGCCTATGTGTCGGCGCAGCGCGCCTTTTGCAGACGAGTGGCCCATGCCGGGCACTTTGACCCCAAAAATTGGCTCCACCTCATCACCCTGCGTCCACCGGC
>JBILGP010000136.1:0-5434 GCA_044350985.1 Polaromonas sp.
CCTTCAGGCCCAGTCCGCCGCCTTGCACCAGGCGGGCGTAGCTGACCGATTTGGTGGCGTCGGTCTTGGACTGGATCACGCCCTGAGCCACCTGCAAGTCGCTGGCGGGCACCCCCAGTTGTTCGGCGGCGCGGTTGACCAGCGCGTGGCGTGCGGTGGCGCAGGCGCGGCGCAGCTCACCACCGCCTTGCGCGATGGTCAGGTTGGCGCCGGTGAGCCATTGGTCGGGCGTGGTGGCGGTATCGCCCATGACCATGGTGATGCGGTCAAAGGGCACGTCGAGCTCGTCGGCTGCGATTTGGGCCAAGGCGGTTTTGGTGCCAGTGCCCAGGTCGACTTTGCCCACATAGATGGTCACCTGGCCATCGGCGTGCAGGGCCAGGAAAGAATCGATGGCGTCCTTGGCAACGGATTTGGGGGCCGGCAGGGCGGCGGCGGTGCGCGCCAGGCTGGCGTCGGCGCTGAAGCCGACCACCAAAGCGGCTGCTGCACCTTGCAGCAGGTGACGGCGCGACAGAAGGCTGGAGGCGAGGGGAGCGTTCATCGTGTGGCCTCCTGCTTCAAGCGGCTGCGCGCTGCACGGCTTTGCAGATGCGCTGATGCGTGCCGCAGCGGCACAGATTGCCAGCGAGCGCGGCCTGGATTTGCTCCAGGCTGGGCTTGGGCGTGCTCTTGAGCAGCGCTGCCGACGTCATGATCATGCCGTTGGTGCAATAGCCGCATTGGGCCGCCTGCTCATCGATGAAGGCCTGCTGGATCTTGGAGGGCGCCTGGCTCGATCCCAGGCCCTCGAGCGTGGTGATTTTCTTTTGACCGATTTGGCTGACCGGCAGCACGCAGGAGCGCGCAGCCTGGCCATCGAGGTGGACGGTGCAGGCGCCGCACTGCCCCAGCCCACATCCAAACTTGGGGCCGTTGAGTTCGAGCTGGTCGTGCAGCACATACAGCAGCGGGGTGTCGGCGTCGGCCTGGACCGCACGCCGCTTGCCGTTGACGGTCAATTGGTACTGGGGCATGGTGGTGTCTCCTCCTGGTTAAAAAAATGGCCCGCTTGTGGGCGGGCCAGGGTTGCTCAGTCTGCGGTGATGCCAGCGGTCTTGATGACCTTGGACCAATACTCGGTTTCGCGTTTGACCAGCGCATCGAGCGCATCGGGGGGCAGGTAGCGCAATTCCACGCCCGCTGCTGCAGCCCGGGTCTTGACGTCGGCCTGCTCAAGCGCCTGACGGATGGCGCCGGTCAGCTTGGCAATCACGTCGGCGGGCGTGCCAGCCGGTGCAAAGATGGCCACCCAGGCTTCGAGCTCGAAACCCTTGAGCCCAGCCTCGGCCGTGGTGGGCACTTGCGGCAAGCCGGGATGGCGCGATTTGCCGGTCACCGCGTAGGCCTTGAGTTTGCCGGCCTGCACATGCTGCATGACCGACGGCGGGGTGGTCATGAAGACCTGCACCTGGCCGGCGAGCACGTCTTGTATTGCCGGGCCCGAGCCCCGGTAGGGGATGTGGACCATGCTGGTGCCGGTCTGGCTTTTGAGCATTTCGGTGCCCACGTGCGAGAGCGAGCCGTTGCCCTGGGACGCATAGCTGAGCTTGCCGGGGTTGCTCTGGATGTAGCTGAGCAGCTCCTTGAGGTTGTTGGCCGGCACCGAGGGGTGAGCGGTGATCACATTGGTCGCCGCGGTGATCAACGCCACCGGTGCCAGATCTTTCTGGGCCCAGGGCAGCTTGGGCATCAGCGAAGGGTTGCCCACATGGTAGGCCGAGTAGGAGGTCAAGAGGGTGTAGCCGTCGGCCGGTGCGCGTGCCACCAGACCATAGGCCACATTGCCGCTGCCGCCGCCCTTGTTGTCGACCACCACAGTGCCGTTGAGCAGGCGGGCCAGCGGCTCGGCCAGCAGCCGGGCCGAGGTGTCGACCACGCCCCCGGGGGGATTGGGCACGATCAGGGTGATCGGTTTGGCAGGGTAGGCTTGACCGATGGCCAGGCTGCTCGAGAGCAGCAGGGCTGCGACGGTGCACAGGCGATGCAGGGGTTTCATCAAATGCTCCTTGGGTGATGTATGGTAGGGCTCAGGCGCTGTGCAGTGCAAGCACCGCGTCGGGCACCGGATGCAAGTCGCAGCTGCGACCGGCTTGGGCGACCTGGCCTGGGACCGGGCGGCCGACAATATGGGGCAGGGCGCGCGCCAGCACCAGCAGGCGCTCGAGGTCCACGCCCGTTTGCAGTCCCATGGCTTGCAGCATGTGCAGCGCGTCTTCGCTGCAAATATTGCCCGTCGCCCCCGGCGCGTACGGGCAGCCGCCCAAGCCGCCGAGCGAGCCATCGAAACGGTCGATGCCTGCCTGAACGGCGGCCAGCAGATTGGCCAGTCCCATGCCGCGGGTGTTGTGAAAGTGAAAGGTCAGCTCCAGCTGCCCCAGGCTGGCCAGCGCCGCATCGGCCAGCGCTCGGACCTGGTTGGGATGGGCCATGCCCGTGGTGTCGCACAAGGTCAGGCCCTGCACGCCGATGCAGGCAAAGCGCTGCGCCCAATCGAGCACCTCTTCCATGGCCACCGGTCCCTCCATCGGGCAGCCGAAGGCGGTGGACAGCGAAACATTGATCGGCACTGCACCGTTGACCTCGCGCACCACTTCGCGCAGCACCTCGAAGCTGCGCTCGCGCGGCATGCGCAGATTGGCCAGGTTGTGCGTCTGCGAGACCGACATTACCAAGTTGAGCTCATCGGCCCGCGCCTCGATGGCCCGCTCGGCCCCGCGCATATTGGGCACCAGCACGGTGTAGACCACGCCCGGTCGGCGCTTGATGCGCGCCATCACCTCATCCGCATCGCGCAGCATCGGGATCGCTTTGGGCGAGACAAAGGCGGTCACTTCGATCTTGGCGTAGCCGCAGTCGCTCAGGGCGTCGATCAGCGCCACCTTGTCGGCCGTCTCGACAAACGTCGGCTCGTTCTGAAAGCCGTCTCGGGTGACGACTTCATTGAAAAAGATGCGATCGGCACTCATGGCGTGACCTCTTGGTTTGCAGCGACCACACCGAGCGCCTCGAGTTCGTCGATTTGCTCCTCGCTCAGGCCCATGCGGCGCAGCACGGGCCGGCTGTCCTGGCCGACACGGGGTGCAGGCCGCACATGCGTTCCGGGTGTGCGCGAGAGCTTGGGCACGATGCCGGGCAGCAGCATCTCGTGCCCATCGATTTGCTCGGTGGTGATCATCCCGCGGGCGCGGTAGTGGGGATCTTGGGCAATATCGGCCACGGTGTAGATGCGCCCGGCCGGCACGCCCTGGGCCTCCAGGGCCGTCAGCACCTCGTCCACCGTGCGGCTGGCGGTCCACTGGCCAATGAGCGCGTCAAGCTCGCCCACCCGCGCCACGCGGCCGGCGTTTTGCGCCAGTTGGGGGTCGTCAGCCACCTGCGGCTGGCCGATGGCCTTCATCAGTCGCCTGAAGATGCTGTCGCCGTTGCCGGCAATCAGCGCGTAGCCGCCGTCGCGGCACAAGTAGGCGTTGCTCGGCGCGATGCCGGGCAGGGCGCTGCCGGCCGGTCCCCGCACCGCACCGAAGGTGCCGTACTCGGGCAGCAGGCTCTCCATGCAGTTGAAGACCGCCTCGTACAGCGCCACGTCGATGACCTGACCCAGCCCGGATCGCTGGCGCTCTTGCAAGGCCAGCAAGATGCCGATCACCCCGTGCAGGGCGGCCACGGTGTCGCCTATGCTCACGCCCACGCGAACGGGCACCCGACCGGGTTCGGCTGTCAGGTGGCGCAGCCCGCCCATGGCCTCGCCGATCACGCCAAAGCCGGGTCGGTCGCGGTAGGGGCCGGTTTGTCCATAGCCGCTGACCCGCAAGATGATCAGCCTGGGATTGAGCGCCTGCAAAACCGCAGGCGACAGGCCCCAGCCCTCGAGCGTGCCCGGTCGGAAGTTTTCAATCAGCACATCGGCCGCGCCGGCCAGGCGGCGCACGATGGCTTGCGCCTCGGCGCGCTTGAGGTCGAGGGCCAGCGACTGCTTGTTGCGCGACTGCGCTTGCCACCACACCGAGGTGTCGCCTTGCATCATGCGCCAGTTGCGCAGCGGATCGCCCGCACCGGGCGTCTCGATCTTGATCACCTCGGCGCCAAAGTCTGCCAGGGTCTTGGCGGCAAAGGGCCCGGCGATCAGCTGGCCCATCTCCAGCACTTTCAGCCCGGTCAGTGCGCTGGGGTTGGGTGGGGTGGGTAAGCTCATGAGGCGCCAGTGTGCCGCTGGCGCGCAGGGGTGTCTATTGCCGTTTTCGGGGTCGAGGTTTCGTGTTTTGCGAAACCGGGGCCAAAAACGAAAGCAGATCGAGCACCGCCTGCTCCTGCATGCCGCTGCGCGTGGCCATCAGCAGCCGCCTTTGGGCCCAGGGGTTGGTCAAGCCGCGCCAGGACCACCTCATGCCTGCAGCCAAGGGCAGGGCTGCGGCTTTGGGCAGCAGGGCCACGCCCAGGCCGGCGGCCACCAGGTGGCAGACGGCATCGAAGCTGCGCACCTGCATCCGAAGCCGAAGTGGCTGTCCGGCCGCATGCGCGGCTTGCAGTTGCTTTTCGAGCAAGGCGGCACCGCCTTCAAGGCTGATCCAGTCTTCGCCCAAAGCCTCTTCAAAATCCATCGGGCTTCGGCCGGCGAGGCGATGGCCAGGCGGCATGAGCACAACCAGTTCATCGTGGCGAAACAGGCGGCAGTCCAGATTGGCGGTCTCCGGGCCCTCGACAAAGATGCCCACATCGGCCAGGCCTTCGCGCAGATCGGAGATCACCCGGCTCGAGAGTTGTTCATGCAGTTCGACCTGCACCTGCGGCGCTTTTGCGTCATAGGCGGCCAGCAAGGGAGCGAGGAACTGGTTGATCGCGGCGGTGCTGGCGCTCAGGCGGATGCGCCGGGCAATCCCTCGGCGCAGGTCGTTCAACTCGCCGCCGAGGCGATCGACCGATTGCAGCATCGGCAGGGCATGGCGCACGAACACCCGGGCTGCCGGGCTGGCATGCAGTCCTCGTCCGTGGCGCTCAAACAGTTGCTGGCCCAGAGTGTCTTCCAGATCGCGGATGCGTCGACTCGCAGCCGCCAGCGCCAGATGCGACTGCTCAGCCGCAGCGCTCAGGCTGCCCAGACGGGCGCAGTCGACCACCAGGCGGATCGTGACCAGGTCAAAGCGGGCGAGGTTGTAGGGGTTCATGGTGGCGGTCCGCTCGGGGGGAGGAGTCACTGTAGCGCGCCTCATGACAAGGCCCAAAGGCGGCTTGCGCCGTGCCCCGGCTTGCGCGATTTTCCCGACGCATGATTCGCGCATGCGTTGGAAATAACCGACACAACGGTCCATTTCCAAATGCTAAGTTCTCGGCATGCCAAAAATCTGGGACATCTCCCCTCCGGTCGATCCAAGCAGCCCGGTCTTTGAGGGCGACA
>JBILGP010000137.1:0-5427 GCA_044350985.1 Polaromonas sp.
GGCCAAGCAGGCCGGTTTTTATCACGCCGCGGGCCCTTGCGCTGCGCGGGGCCGGGTAGCGCAAGCGGCGATGGGTTTTTGCGCGCGAGTCTTGGCAGCACTCAGGCGGGCAGCTCGACCAACTCGCGTGGCAGGCTCCAGGCAGGCTGTGCGCCCTCGGCGGTGATGAGGAACTGGTCTTCGATGATGAAGCCCCCTTCGCCATCGACATAGATCGGGGTTTCGAAGGCCAGCACCATGCCCGGCTCGATCGGCTCGTGCGCTTGCGCGGCGATGAAAGGGGGCACCTCACAAAACGTGTCGTGCCCCAGGCTGTGGCCGAAGTGACCGCGGCTAAATCCCGTGAAGCCGGCGCGTGTGATTGCTTGCGTGGCGTGCGCATGAACCTCGCTGAGCAGGTGGCCGGGGCGCAGCACCTCCAGCCCGGCCGCAAAGGCGTCTTGCAGAGCCTGCATGATCTGCCGCGTGCGGGGCCGGGCCCGGCCGAGCACATAGGTGCGGCCGCTGTCGGAGCTGTAGCCCTCGACCAGGCAGCCCACGTCGAACTTGAGCACGTCGCCCACGCCGATGGCCCCGCCGCCTTGCCAGGGCAGTGGGCCGACTGTGGTGTACTCCCACTGGCCGCTCAGCTTGGCACCGGTGCGCCCAACTTCGTCGGCCACGCCTTGCTTCCACGCTTGCGCGATCGCATCGCGGTGCACGCCGACTCGCACGCTGGCCAGTGCACTGTGCATGCCCGCTTCGGCCAGGGCCGCGGCCTGCTTGAGCAGCGCGATTTCGCGCGGGCTTTTGACCGCCTTGATCGCAGCAATCACCGCGCTGGCGTCGATCCAATCGATGGTGGGCAGCACCTGCTTGAGCAGGGCAAAGTCGCTGGCGGGCCAGAAGTCCAGGTCCAGGCCGATGCGCGCGCCCTGCAAGCCGCGCTGGCGCAGCAGAGCGCCGAGCTGCTCAAAAGAGGCACGCGCGTCGAAGGCCGCGGGCCTGGCAAAGCCGGCCGGCCGTTCGCGCCAAGCCCTTTGCAGCAAATGGGCCGCGCTGGCTTGTTCATCCGCGGCCCAGGGCCGGATGTCGGCTGTTTCGACCCAGTCGCTGTGGGTGAGCACCTGGGCTGCGCCGAGTGCGCGCACGGCATGTGCGGCAAACAGCTCGGTGCTCACTGCGGCAATCGGCTCGCCTGCTGGTGCCGGCAGCAGGGCCAGCGCGGCGCCAGCGCGGCGAAACAGGCTGGCCACACCCGCTGGCGCACCCGTGGCCCAGGCGTAGCTTTCGGGCTTGGACAGCACGATGGCGTGCAGCCCGGCTTGCTGCATCAGGCGCTGGGCACGGGCTCGGTTCACGTCACTCATGGGCGCTCCTATTTAACCGCCGTACGACAACGACGGCAGCCAGGTGGCCAGGCCGGGCATGAGGGTCAGCAGCAGCACGCCCAGTATCAGCAGCAGCCAAAAGGGCAGGGCGCCCACCGATGCCTGCGCCAGATTGACCTCGTGCCGACTGATGCCCACCAGCACAAACAGGTTCATGCCCACGGGTGGCGTCAGCATGCCGATCTCGATCATGATGGTGACGACCACACCCAGCCAGATTGGGTCGAAGCCGAGCCCGGTCATCAGGGGAAAGACCACCGGCAGCGTCATCACCATCATGGACAGGCCATCGAAAATCATGCCCAGCAGCAGGTAGACCAGCACGATCACCCCGAGCAAGGCCAGCGGCGACAGCCCCAGGGCCGACACCGCCTCCAGCATTTTTTGTGGCAACTGCAAGATGCTGATCGACTGCGCCAGGATCACCGCGCCGAGGAACACGAAGGCGATCACGGCAAAGGTGCGGGCTGAACTGACAAAGGTCTGCAGCAGCCGGCGCCAAGTCAGATTGCCCCGGGTAAAGCCCAGCAAAGTGGCCGCCGCCACGCCAACGGCGGCCGATTCGGTGGGTGTGGCCAGGCCCGCAAACAGGCTGCCCAGCACCGCCAGAATAAGCACCATGATGGGCCAGACCTCTAGCGCAGCCTTGAGCGTGGCGCCCCAGGGCAGCGGCTGCTCGGCCGGCACGAGACCCGGCTTGCGCCGCGTCTGGATCTCGATGTAGACCATGAACAGTGCGGCCATCATCAGCCCCGGAATCACGCCGGCCAGAAACAGCTTGCCGATCGAGGTGTCGGTCAGGGCGCCATAAATCAGCAGCGACAGGCTCGGTGGGATGAGCAGGCCCAGCGTGCCGCCTGCGGCCAGCGTGCCCACCACCATCTTGCGCTCATAGCCGCGTTGGGCCAGTTGCGGGTAGGCCACCGAGCCGACCGCGGCCGAGACCGACATCGACGAGCCGCTGACCGCACCGAAGACGGTGCACACCGCAATATTGGTGTGCAGCAGTCCACCGCGCAGCCGTGCAAACAGGGGCGACAGGGCTTTGTAGATGCCGCCGGCCAGGCCGCTGGCCACCAGCACGTCGCCGAGCAAAATGAACAGCGGGATGGCGGTGAGCGTGAACTCGCCGAGCACATTGAAGACCGCTTGCACCCCCAGCCGCGTCGCGCCGCCGCCAAAAAAATGCAGGATGGCAAAGCCGGTCAGGCCCAAGGCCGCGCCCAGCACCGCCCCGCTGAGCACGGTGGCCCCCAAAAGGCCCAAGAGGAAAGACCAGATCATGCGTGCACTGCCTCATCGCTGTGTGGGCGAGTTGGCCGCACCGCGCGCCAGGCGCCCGCGACCCCGGCCGCCGCCACGGCCAGCGTGCCGATCAAGAGGAAGGGCGCCAGCGGCAGGCGCGACTGCTCAGATAGCAGGCCGAGCTTGGCGGTGAACTCGTAAATGCCCCAGGCCTCGTACACGAACACCGCGCAAAACACGAGCAAGAGCAATTGCCCGAGCAGAAACAGCAGGCGCTGCCCCACTGCGGGCAGGCGCTCGGACAAGATCGTGACGCGGATATTGATTTCACCGAGCACCGTGCTGGGCAGCAAGGTGAAGACGGCCAGCGTCATCAGCAGGCCCGAGAGCTCTTCGGTAAAGCCGAAGGGACGCCCCCAGACGTAGCGCATGACGACGGCCGCCAGCACCAGCAAGAAGATGCCAGCCAGCGCAGCCGCGCCTATGCCTGCTAGAGCGCCGGCCACAAGGCGCAAGGCCCGCTCGATCAGGTCGCCGGCGCGCCCGCCTGCGCTCATTGCGGCAGGGCCTGCAAAATGCGCTGACGGTAGACCACGGCGTCACCGCCGGTTTCACGGGCCAGCACATCCCAGGTCTCCAGGGCCGACTTGCGCAGCGCGGCGCGATCGGCGGCAGGCATCATGGCGTGGAAGGTCACGCCCTGGCTCTGCAGCTTCTCGCGCGCAGCCCTTTCGGCAGCGACGTCGCCATCGAAGTTAAAGCTCACCCGCTCGAGTTCGGCCACCGCCTCGTTAAAGCCCCGCTTCAGGTCCGCCGGCAGGGCCGCCCATTTGCCTTTGTGCGCCAGCAGCGCGTAGGGCGCGGGCGGGAAGGGAAAGCCCGTGGGCGTGATGTGCTTGGCCACCTCTTGCAAGGAGATGGTGTGGGCAAAGCGCGGAGCGTACAAGGCGCAGTCGACCACGCCGGTCTGCATGGCGGCGTACAGCTCGTTTTGCGGCACGATCTGCGCGGCCACGCCCAGGCGCTTGAAGGTCTCGACCTGCTCGCGGCTGCCCACGCGCAGCTTTTTGCGCTTGAGCTCATCGAGCGTGCGCACCGGCTCGCGGCAAAACAGCGCGGCATCCACGATCGAAAAGCCCAGGAAACCGGGCACCTCGATGTTCCACTTGGCAATGCCCTCTTTGAGCACCGCCCTGAGCGCCGGCAAGGCTTTGAGGTGTTCTTGCGCGTCGGCCACCAGGCCGTAAACGTAGAGGTTGGCCAGCGCGGGCGCATCGCGACCAATGAAGGGCGGCCAGATAAAGCCGAGCTCGGGCGTGCCCACCTGCATGAAGCGCAGCGCATCGGCGTCCTTCAGGCCCAGGGCGCCGCCTTCGGAGACCGCGATTTTCATCTTGCCGCCCGTGCGCTTTTCAACATCCGCTGCAAACGCGCGAATCTGCACCGACTCTGGCCGTGTGGGGGCGTAACTGTTGTTGAATTTCCATTCGGTCTGGGCGTGCGCGCCGCCGAGCAGGCCCAGGGAGAGGGCGAGCAGGGTGAGGGCACGTTTGAAAGCGGGGCGGGAAGTCATGGGGGTCCTCCTGGGTTTGGGGTGGGGTGGGGTAGGCGCCGATTCTAAGAGCCCGAATCGTGGTTTTCGGTCATGAGCTTATGACCAGGGCCGCGCGCTTGCGCCGGATGATTGGGGCTGCGCCCTGACAGGCCGATGGAATTGGCGACAATGCGGCCGTGCCCGGGTGGTGGAATGGTAGACACAGCGGACTTAAAATCCGCCGCTTCCTTAAACGGGGCGTACGAGTTCGAGTCTCGTTCTGGGCACCAAGCTGGCCGGCAGTGCTTGGCACTCGGTGCGCTGCCCTGCTGAGCAGCTGGGCACTGGGCCCGGCGTTAAGATGGGTCTATGTCGAATTTTTCTTCTCCCTTCGAAATCCATGTGCACGGCGATGTGCCGGTTCGCCCCGAGGTGAGCTACGAGCAGTTGCAGGAGGCGCTCAAGCCGATGTGGAAGTACGCGGGCGCTCGCTCGCTGGCTGCCGGTGCGGCCAGCGCCTACGAGGAGGAGCCTGGCATCCGCTTTGATGCGCAGGAGCACCTGCTGCAGATGTGCTGGACCGTCAGCGGCGACGATGATTTCAGGCAGGTGCTCGAAGAGGTCTGCATGGCGCTCAATGACCTGGCCTCCACTGGCGCGGCCATCGAGGTCACGTTTTACGATGCCGATTTCGACGAGGAAGCCCCAGACGACGAGGAGTCCCAGGCGCGCGATGACTTCGTGATGTTTTTTGTCGGCCCCACGCCGGCAGCCATCATGCAGGTGCAGCGCGATCTGCTGGTGCAAGACACCATCGGCCTGCTCGAGCGCCACTTTGACAGCAGCGAGCTCGGTGACGTGGTGCAGGCCATCGACCGGCTGTTTGAAAAGCGCTTCAACGACCTGGTCAGCTCGATGCAGCTGGGCCGCCCGCCTCGAGGCCCCGGGGGCTCGTCGGGGGGCCACGGCGGCGGTCGCAAGCCGCGGCATTTGCACTGAGCAAGCTCGCCCGGCCTGGCCCATCAAGGCGCTGCCCGGGTCTTAATCGGGCAAATCGATCGACTCCACCGCATGCGCTGCGTCCAGCCAGCGGCTTGCCGCCTGCTGCAACTGCCGGCCCGTGCCGGTGCACTGCAGCCAGAGGCGGCCCGGCCCCGCTGCCGCGCTTGAATCTGCAGCAGCGCCCAGCCGATGGCGTGTCTGCCGGGCGACCGAGGGGCCGGTCTCCAGCAGGCTGACCCCTGTGCCCACCAACTCCTGCAGCAAGGGCGCAACCAG
>JBILGP010000138.1:0-5418 GCA_044350985.1 Polaromonas sp.
GCGCGCTGCCTGCTGCTGCCCGAGCAGGTGCGCGAACTGGTGGCGCGCTGCCGCCACGATGCGGTGGGCGGTCTGCTCGCCTTGCCGCTGCCCGACACCCTCAAGAGCGAGTCTGGCGGGCGCGTGGTGCAGACCATCGATCGGGCGGACAAATGGCTGGCTCAGACGCCGCAGATGTTTCGCCTGGGCGCGCTCGAGCAGGCGATCGTGCAGGCGCAGGCTCAGGGCCTGCAAATCACCGATGAGGCCAGCGCCATGGAGGCCAGTGGCCACCGGCCGCTGCTGGTGGCCGGCAGCGCGCACAACTTCAAGATCACGTATCCGAGCGATTTTGCGCTGGCCCAGGCCGTGCTGCAGGCGCGTCGCCAGTCCACCGAGGAAGTTCAACCATGAAGCCAGGCACTGCGCCCCGTTTGCCGTTTCGCATAGGCCAGGGTTGGGACGTTCATGCCCTGGTCGAGGGGCGGCCGCTCATCCTCGGCGGCGTGCACATCCCCTCGGACAAAGGGCTGCTGGGCCACTCGGATGCCGATGCCTTGCTCCATGCCATCACCGATGCGCTGCTCGGCGGCGCAGGACTGGGCGATATCGGACAGCATTTCCCCGACACCGACGAGCGTTTCAAGGGTGCCGATTCGGTGCAGCTGCTGCGCCAGGCGGCCCAGCGGGTGCGCGAGCACGGCTGGCAGATCGGCAACATCGATGCCACCGTGATCGCGCAGGCGCCCCGGCTTGCGCCGCACATCCCGGCCATGTGCGCGCGCATCGCCGCCGCGCTGGCACTCGCGCCCGAGCAGGTCAACGTGAAGGCCAAGACGGCCGAGAAGATGGGGCCGGTGGGCGAGGGCAAGGCCATACAGGCGCAGGCGGTCGTGCTTTTGCTGGCCGTTTGAGCTTGCTTCTGGGTTCGCTTTAAGTCCCGCTCAGGCCCGGCGCAGCCGCAAGCTGGCGCACAGCCCGCCGCCTGCGGCCAGGCTCAGCGAGAAACCGCCGCCCATGCGCAGCATGGCGCCCTCGGCAATGGCCAGACCCAGACCCAGGCCGCTGCCTGGCGGGCCCGACCCAGCACTGCTGGCCCGGTGGTAGGGCCGGGTGAGCTGGTGCAGTTGCTCGGGCGCCACCCCAGGGCCCTGGTCGCTGACGGTCAGCAGCACCCAGGCCTGGGTGGCGCTGGCGCGCAGCTCGATGCGGCAGATGCCATCGGCGCTGCGGCCGTGGCGGCCGGCGTTGTCCAGCAGGTTCGACAGCACCCGCGCCAGCTCCACCGGGTCGGCCCGCACCTGCAACTGCGGCTCGATCTGCACCGAAATTTGCATCTGCGGATCGTCGGCCCAGGCAAAACTGGCCTGGGCCACCTGCTCGGCCAGCACCAGCGGCTGCAGCGCTGGAGTCGGGGCCGGCGGGTGCGCCAGGAACTTGCCGACGATGGCATCGATCTGGGCGATGTCGGCTTCCATGTGCTGGCGCGCCCGCGCCTGCGGCACGCTCAGCTGAGTCTCCAGACGCAGCCGCGTCAGCGGTGTGCGCAGGTCGTGTGAGATGCCGGCCAGCAGCAAGTTGCGCTCCTGCTCGACCTTGGCCAGCTGTTCGCTCATGCGATTGAACGCTCTGTTGAGCTCGCGGATTTCCGTTGTCGAGGCCCGCTCGTCCAGGGGCGACAGGCAGGGCTGGCCTTGGCGCAGCCGCGCACTGGCCAGCACCAACTGGTGCAAAGGCCGGTTGATCAAGCGGGTGATCAGCACCGAGCCGAGCAGCGAGAGGGCGCCCGCGGTCAGCAGCCACAGTAGCCAGGTGCCGGGACGGGTGGGGGCCAGGCGCGCCTCGTCGGTGCGCAGCCAGTAGGCGTCGGACTCGATCTCAAAGCCGATCCACAGACCTGGCTGTCCGTTGACCGCCTCGGCCACCACCGCCGATGCGCCGATCTGCTGGCGCAGCCGCTCGACGATATCGCCTTGCAGCCAGTTGAGCCGGTGCGGGGTGTAGCGGTCGCTGGCCTGGCGAACGGTCAGGTGCAGCGCCTCCTGGTCGGCCAGGGACTTGATCAGCAGCACCCGCCCGATCGGGTCGCTGGCGAGCAAGCTGGCGCGGCTGAGGTTGACCAGGGAGGCCAGTTGCTGCGCGTTTTGAACCGCCCTCGGCCTGATCTCCAGGCTGATGAAGGCTTGCAGCCAGGCCGCAATGCACACCAGCAGCAGCGCGCACAGCAGCAAGAAGGTGCGCCAGAACAGGCCGATGCTGGGGCGCTCCCGACGGCGCCCCTGGCCGGGCGGCGCTGCAGGTGTCGAACTCGACGCCGGCTTCGATGGCCGCTGCGCTGTGGGCTCAGCCGGCGCCATCGGGCACGAACACATAGCCCACGCCCCAGACCGTCTGGATGTAGCGCGGTGCGGCGGCGTCGGCCTCGATCAGCTTGCGCAGGCGCGAGACCTGTACGTCCAGGCTGCGGTCGAAGGGTTCGAACTCCCGGCCGCGTGCCAGTTGCGCGAGCTTTTCGCGCGACAGCGGCAGGCGGGGATGGCGAACCAGGGTCTTGAGCATGGCAAATTCGCCGGTTGTCAAAGGCAGCTCCTGCCCATCTTTGTGCAAGGTGCGCAGACCCATGTCGAAGGTGAAGGGGCCAAAACGCGCCACCTCCTGCTCGCTCGAGGGCGCGCCGGGCACCTCGGTGGCCGGGCGGCGGCGTAGCACCGCGTGGATGCGGGCGAGCAGCTCGCGTGGGTTAAAGGGCTTGGCCAGGTAGTCGTCGGCGCCCACCTCCAGGCCGACGATGCGGTCGACATCTTCGCCCTTGGCCGTGAGCATGATGATGGGCGTGCGGTCGTTGCTCGCGCGCAGGCGCCGACACACCGACAAGCCGTCCTCGCCGGGCATCATCAGATCGAGCACGATCAGATCGACCGCGTCGCGCAGCAAGATGCGGTTGAGCGCCTTGCTGTCTTCGGCCAAGATGACCTCAAAGCCCTCCTGCGACAGGTAGCGGCGCAGCAGGTCGCGGATGCGTGAGTCGTCGTCGAGGACCAGGATTTTGTCAGCGCGCTCGGTGGGCAAGGGCATATCGCGGGGGGCTCACGGTGGGGCGGGAATCGGGGGGTGGGCACATGAAGTGCGGCGGCGCCCGCATCTCGTGCGAGCGCCGCCGCCTCTGTGATCGCCGCCGGCTCAGTAGCGGTACTTCAGGCCCACCGACGCCAGGTTCACCCGGTCGCGGCCGCTGGCAAAGTGCACCGCAGCGCGGTCATACTGCACCACCGCCGCCACCTGGCGCGTCAGGCTGATGTCCACGCCCACGCCCATGGTCTCGCCAAAGCCGGTGTCGCGCACGCCAGAGGCATCGCTGCGGCTGTATTGCAGGCCCAGCTTGGCAAAAGCGGTGAAGGTGTCATTGAGCGCCAGACGGCCCACGCCGCTGACGCTAAAGCCGTAGGCATCGGCCGTGCTACTGCGGCCGAAGTCGGTGGCGGCGACCTCCAGGCCCATCTGCGGTGTCCAAAAGCCTGCCACGGCCAGGCTGTATGCATCGCCTCGGCCTTGGTCAAAGTGGCTGCGGCCGCCGGTCAGGGCGACATAGCCGCGCTCGCTCGGGGCCCACCAGCTGCCGCTGCTGCTTTCGGCCGATTGGGCCTGTGCACCAGTGCCCACAAGCAAGGCCGCACTGGTCATGAGAAGGGCTGAGATTTTTCGGATGGATGGGTACACGTGAACTCCTGGAAATGATGAGAAATGTCGGGGCGTTGCTCGAACATCGACGCCCTGATTCTGGGCTTCGCACCGGGCTTGGCCTGTCAGCACGGTTGGCCTTCGCTTGTAGGATGGCGCCGTCAAGCCGATCGTTCAATTCGCTGGCTCAGGCCCCTAATTGCGGCCTGCTGGCAGACTTGGGCCGCTGCACGCCGCAGATGAGCTGTGCGGCGCAGCCCGGCGCGGGCACAATCGACGCATGTCTGAGTTTGTTCGCCACCTTGCGGGCACCTGCGCTGTGGTGCTCGATTCGCCGCACAGCGGCACGCTCTACCCCGAAGACTTTGGCCACGCCTGCGATGCGCTGCTGCTGCGCCGCGCCGAAGACACCCATGTCGATCGGCTCTACAGCTTTGCGCCCGCGCTGGGCGTGCATTGGGTTGAGGCGCTGTTTCCGCGCAGCTACCTCGATGCCAACCGCGGCCTGACTGAAATCGACGAGTCCTTGCTTGACGCGCCCTGGCCGGGTGAGCGCCCGCGCAGCGCGGCCGAGCTGGCCAAGGTGCGGCTGGGCAAGGGCCTGATCTGGCGCCTGACCGACGACGGCCTGCCGCTTTACGAGCGGCGCCTGAGCGTGGCCGAGGTGCAAAGACGCATCGCACAGTGCTGGCAGCCCTACCATGAGGCGGTGGCCCGATCGATCGATGCGGCCCACACCGCCCACGGCTATGTGCTGCACATCAACTGTCACTCCATGCCCTCGGTGGCGGCCAGCCATGCCACCGACCATCCGGGCCTGGCCCATCCCGACTTTGTGGTGGGCAACCGCGACCACAGCACCAGCAGCCAGGCCTTGGCCGATTGGCTGTGCGAGCAACTGCGCCGCAGCGGCCATGAGGTCTGGCTCAACCACCCCTACAAAGGCGTGGAGCTGGTGCGCCGCTACGGCCGACCGGACGAGCACCGGCACAGCCTGCAGCTCGAGATCAACCGGCGCCTGTACATGGACGAGCAGACGCTGCAGCCGCATGAGGGCTTTGAGCGGCTGCAGGCCGTGTTGCGCGATCTGGTCGGGCGTTTGCTGGTGCTCGATCCGCGTCAGCTATGAGCGGGCATCGCTTGGCCGCGGGCACAGGGGAGGGGCCTTGATGGACCGGGTCGATGCGGTGGTCATCGGCGCGGGCGTGGTCGGCCTGGCCGTGGCCCGGGCGCTGGCCTTGTCGCCGCGTTTTGCCGGTGGGCAACTGCTGGTGATCGAGGCGGCCGATGCGATAGGCACTGGCACAAGCTCGCGCAACAGCGAGGTCATACACGCCGGCATCTACTACCCGCAGGGCACGCTCAAGGCCCGCCTGTGCGTGCGTGGGCGCCAAATGCTCTACGCCTACTGCGCCGAGCGCGGCGTCGCGCACCGGCGCTGCGGCAAACTGATCGTGGCCACCGAAGCGGCGCAGTCCGAGCAACTGCAGGCCATTGCCGCCAAGGCGGCGGCCAATGGTGTGGACGATCTGCGCTGGCTCACGGCCGCCCAGGCGCAGGCGCTTGAGCCGGCCCTGCGCTGCAGCGCCGCCTTGCTATCGCCGCAAACCGGCATCATCGACAGCCATGGGCTCATGCTGGCCTTGCAGGGCGATTTTGAAAACGCCGGCGGCGTGGTGGCCTTGCACAGCGCGATCGAGCGCGCCGAGTGCGACGCTCAGGGCACCGCCCTGTACCTGGCCGACGGCAGCGCGCTGCATG
>JBILGP010000139.1:0-5417 GCA_044350985.1 Polaromonas sp.
CGGGCCTGAGTTTGAGAAAGCCCCGGTAGGCCCATTCCAGCAGCGTGAGCATGCCCGGCAGCTTTGCCAGCCGGGCCAACCAGCGCCAGCCGGGCAGGCGGCTCCACATGGCGGTGAAGGCGGCCGCGCCCGACAGGCGCGAGCCGTCGCTGCGTTGCACATGAAAGCGCGCCAGCAAGGTCTCGCGCTCGGCGGCAAAGGCGGCACTGGCCTGCGCTGGATGGCTGATGTCGACAAAGCACAGCGCGCTGCCTTCGCGCTGCTCGGCCAGGCCTTGCACATGCGCGATTTCGCGGCGGCACAGCGGACAGCCGCCGTCATACAAAACAGTGAGGGTTTCTTTGGGATCGGTCACAGCAATTGCTCGGCTTGTTGGAGTCCTCGGGTGGCGCGCGTCCACCACTGCGAAAAGCTGGTGCAGCGGCGCTCCACGGCGGGAAAGAGCAGGGGCGCATCACCGAGCTGTGCAATGGGCTCGAGCCAGCGTGACAGGTGCGGGTCGGCGACGCTGCGCACGCGTGCGGCACCTGCCAGGGCGCTGGCCAGGCCCTGGGCGTCGGTGTGCCAGCGCACAGGCGCGACAGCGGTCATGGCCGCGTCGACCCAGCGCCAGCGCGCCTCGGGCCAGGGCCAGCGGCGATGGTGTTCCTTGAGGTAGATGCCGATGCACACGGCATCGGAAGGCACGCTGGCCGCCGGTGCGCGCAGCGCCCAGGGATGAACCAGCCAGACCTCGCGGCCTCGCAGGGTTTGAGGGGCCGGCGCATCGCCCACGCCCAGGGGTGCGGGCGGCGCGCTGTGCAGGGCGGGCTCGGCGGTGGGCACCGCATCTGCCGCGATCGCCTGGCGGGGCAACTCGGTCAGCTTGGGCGCGCGGGCCATGCGGTCCAGTTGCTCATAAGAGCAGTCGATCACGCTGCCCGGGCTGTGCCACGACGCGGGCGCGTAGCGCGCCACGTTTTCGGCGTTGAACAAATAGGGCTTGTGGC
This sequence comes from Polaromonas sp., assembly GCA_044350985.1. GTDB lineage: Bacteria > Pseudomonadota > Gammaproteobacteria > Burkholderiales > Burkholderiaceae_C > Polaromonas. The sequence goes on from JBILGP010000139.1 coordinate 990, forward strand.
TGCCGGTGCCCGCCACCCATTGCCAGCTCAGGTGGTTGCTGGCCAGATCGCCGTCGAGCAGATGCGCTACCAGCCAGTCGGCGCCGGCGCGCCAGTGGATGCGCCGCACATGCACCACATAGCTGGCCAGCCACATGCGGGCGTGGTTGTGCAGCGTGCCGGTGGCATACAGCGTGCGCACGGCCTCGTCGATAACGGGCACGCCGGTGCAGGCCTGTCGGATGTCGGGCGGCAGCTCGGGCGCATAGGCGGCATCGGGCAGCGGGCCGGGGTGGATCGATGCAAAGATGTCGTCGCCCGCATGCGACCAGGCATGGCGAAAGAACTCGCGCCAGCCCAGCTCGAACACCAGCTTGTGCTCCACCGCCAGGCTCTCGCGCTTGAGAAGCTCGGCCAGCACCTCGGGCAGGGTCAGCAGCCCGTGCGTGAGGTAGGGTGACAGGCCCGTGACCGCGCCCTCGAGGTGGTTGCGCGTTTTGGCATAAGCCGCAGGCCGCACGCGGCCCACCCTTGCCAGGGCGGCGCTGCGCGTAGGCGGCAGGGCATCGGCCCAGCTCGCGGGCAACAAGGGGATGGACATGGGGGAGAGGGGCTGTGGTGGCCTGGGTGATGCGGCGCACGCCACCCCCAGGCCGCCGTGATGCTACTGCAAGCACCGAGCCGGCGTGCGCCAGGGCCATAGAGCCACTGATTTGCGCTCGGGCCGATTGGCTGCTCAGTCGAGCCGCGCCCCGGACTTGGCCACCGCCTCGGCCCACCTCGGTGTTTGACTGACCAGGAACTTCGAGAACTCGTCGCTGCCCAGAAAGGCCGGGTCGGCCCCCTGGGCAATCATGCGGTTGCGAATCTCGGGGGTGCTGAGCACTTGCCTGAAGGCATCGCTGAGCTTGGCGGCGATGTCCTTGGGCAAGTTGGCGGGGGCCAGGAAGCCGTAAAAACCGACCACCTCAAACCCCTTGATGCCGCTTTCGATGACGGTGGGCGTGTCGGGCAGGGCTGGGTTGCGCTCGCGGCTGGTCACCGCCAGGGCCCTGACCTTGCCCTGCTTGTGATAGGCCGCCGCTTGTGGAATCGACTCGGCCATGAATTGCACCTGCCCGGCCATGAGGTCGGTGAAGGCCGGTGCGCTGCCGCGGTAGGGGATGTGCACCATGAAAAGCCCGGTGGCGCTTTTGAACATCTCAGGCACCAGATGGCTGATGCCGCCGTTGCCCGCCGAGCCGTAGTTGATTTGTCCCGGCCGGCTCTGGGCATAGGCGATGAATTCGGGCAAGGTCTTGACCGGCACGCTGGGATTGACCATCAGGGCCAGCGGCTGCATCGCGGTGCGTGCGATCGGCGTGAAGTCGCGCAGTGTCTGGTAGGGCAGCTTGGTGTAGAGCGCGGGGTTGATCACCATCACGCCGGTGTTGGCCAGCATCAGGGTGTAGCCGTCGGCTGGCGCCCGCATCACGTCTTGGGCGCCCACAGTGCCGCCGGCGCCGGCCTTGTAGTCGATGACGATGGGCTGGCCCAGCACGTTGCCCAGCGCATCAGCGAGCAAGCGGGCGTGCTGGTCGAGCGGGCCGCCTGCCGGAAAGCCAATCACCACGCGGATGGGTTTGACCGGAAAGGCCGCGCAGGTGCTGGCGAGCAGCCAAAGGCCCAGGGCCGTGGCAAAGTGTTTCAGGGGGGTGATCATCAAGACTCTCCTCTTGTTATTTCGTGTCAGTTCAATCGTGGTGGCCCCACGCATGGCGCGTGCAGGCCCAGCCCCGATTGTCTGCGCGATAACGCCCGCCGTACACTGGCGCGGCCATGCCCAAGTCTTCCGCGAAATCGTCCGCAACATCCCAGGCGCCCCCGCAGGTGATCGAAGAGCTGCGAGCGGGTCAGTCGCTTGAATTGCTCAAGGAGTTGCACATCCTGACGCGCGAGGGGCGGCTCAATCAGGACACGCGGCGCAAGCTCAAGCAGGTCTACCACCTGTACCAATTCATCGAGCCACTGCTCGACGAGGTGCACCAGCGCAAGCCCGCGCCGGTGCTGGTCGACCATGGCGCAGGCAAGTCGTATCTGGGCTTCATCCTCTACGACCTTTATTACAACGTGGCGCGCGCGGGGCAGCCCCATGGCGGGCGGGTGATCGGGGTGGAGACGCGCAGCGAGCTGGTGGCCCGTTCCCAGCAATTGGCTCAGCGGCTGGGTTTTGAGCGCATGGACTTTCTGAATGCGTCGGTGCAGCAGGCACAGGGGGCAGCGCAGATCCCCGCCGAGGTGGACATCGTCACCGCCTTGCATGCCTGTAACACCGTCACCGACGATGCGCTGGCCTTTGGCTTGGCCCATCAGGCCCGGCACATGGTGCTGGTGCCGTGCTGTCAGGCCGAGGTGGCCGGCGTGCTGCGCCAGTCCAAGGCGCTGGCCATTGCCCGCACGCCCTTGGCCGAGCTGTGGCGCCACCCTTTGCACACGCGTGAGTTTGGCAGCCAGATCACCAATGTGCTGCGTTGCCTGCGACTGCAGGCCCACGGTTATGAGGTCACCGTCACGGAGCTGGTGGGCTGGGAGCATTCGCTCAAGAACGAGCTGATTTTGGCCAGCCGTCCCGCCCAGGCTCAGCCAGGCAAAGCACGCGCGGCCGGCGAGCGTTTGCAGGCCTTGCTTGGGCAATTGGGGCTGGCCGATTTGCGCGAGCGCTTTGCAGTGCCGGCGAGTTGAGGCTTGCTGCGGCAGGGGTTGACTGGGTGAGAGCCGCTCTATATGGCAGCGTTTCCTTGTAGGAGCCGCGCCCTCGCGGCGATGGGGCTTTGGACTAAGCGCGGCGGTTCATTTAAGGCTGCATCGCGCCGAGGGCGGCGCTCCTACAAGGCGCGTTCAGGCCAAGCCTCGTTTTCTGTAGGAGCCGCGCCCTCGCGGCGATGGGCTGCTCAGTTCGTGCAGGGCGTCGATCACCTGCTGCTGAGCAGGGCCGGGCCGCTGATCGGCGCGCAGGATCAGGCCGACCATTTCTTCGGTGCCTTTGGTGTCGACGCTCAGCCTGCCAAGCTGGCCTGACTGCAGATCGCTCTGCACCGTGCCTTGGGGCGTGAACCAGACCGCATCGCTGGCCAGGGTGTGCTGACGGGCCAGCGAGACCGACAGGGTCTCGAGCAAACGGGTCGGTCGGCCCAGACCGCGCTGGCTCAAAAAATTGTCGGCTGCATGGCGTATTGCGGTGTCGGGCAGCGGCAGGATGAGGTGATGCGCAAGCAGGCGCGCCATGATCTCGGCTTGGCTGCGCCCGAGCAGGCGATGACCGGGCCGCACGGCCAGCACCAGCGGGTCGGCGTAGAGGTGCTCAAAGCTCAGGCCCAGCATCAAGCTCGGCTCGGCAAAGCGGCCCACCACCAGGTCGAGCTCGCCCTGGCGCAACTGGCTGAGCAACTCGGGGTTGGTGCCGCCGTGCACGCGCAAGTGGGTCGGTGGGCTGCCGCTGCCCTGGGCCTGCTGATCGAGCTGGTGCAGCAGCTGTGCAATGAGCGCGGGCGCCACTGTGGGCAGGGCGCCCAGACGCACCGGACCGCTGCGCCCGGGGCCGGGCGCCACGCTGGCCACCGCCTGGCGCAGCGCGCCGACACTGGCTTGCGCATGGCGGGCAAAAGCCGCGCCCGCGGCAGTCAGCTCTGCCCCTTTGCGGCCGCGCTCGAGCAGGCGCACGCCGAGCAGGGCCTCGAGCTCCTTGAGCGTTTTCGATACCGCCGGCTGGCTGATCGCCAGGGCCTGCGCCGCGCGCTGCAAGCTGCCCAGGCGCGCCACGGCGAGCATGCACTGCAGATGGCGAAATTTGATCCGCTCGTCGATCATGCCTTGATTTTAATTAACCAAGAGTTATTGATAAACGCTTAAAAATTCAATATACATAACCTGAACGAGGGGATAAAGTGCAGCCCATAACGGCCCAGGCCGATCCCATCACCCCATCAAAGGCCAAGACATGAAAGCAGACACCGCACCCGCCGTGGTGGCGCCGCGCGACTGGAGCACGCAGCCGAGCTATGTGTTTCCGATGTACAAGTCCACGCAGCTGCGTGGGCCCAAGCAGGCGCTCGTCCCGATGAAGCACACGCTGGCCAACCGCAATGCGCCGGTCTATGCGTTTGCCCAGATGGACAAGTACGACAACGACCTGACCATGAACGCCCGGGTCAACGGCGAGCCCTTGGGCGAGCGCATCATCGTCACCGGCCGCGTGCTCGACGAGGACGGCCGGCCGGTGCGTAACACCCTGGTCGAGGTCTGGCAGGCCAATGCCACCGGGCGCTATGTGCACAAGGTCGATCAGCACGATGCGCCGCTCGACCCCAACTTTCTGGGCGCGGGCCGTTGCATGACCGACCAGCAGGGCCGCTACACCTTCAAGACCATCAAGCCCGGCGCCTACCCCTGGGGCAACCACCACAATGCCTG
>JBILGP010000140.1:0-5385 GCA_044350985.1 Polaromonas sp.
TTGCCCCTGAGCCGAAGTCGCTGGGCGCCTGCAAAATCAGGCAGCGCTCCAAGTTCAAGCGCCCAAAATGGCGGTCAAAGCTGACCAAGCGCAGGCCGGCGGCTTGGGCGGTGGCCGCCAGGCAGAGGTCTGTCCACATGCGCGCCGGCAGCGTCTGAGCCGCAAGCAGTCGGGCGATGGCTGACTCCAGCCCGGGTGGGTCCGGCAGCAGATCCACACCCGGTGCACCCATCCACTTTTGGTACACGGTCCAGGCTTGAGCCAGGCTCATCACATCAGCGCCCATCAGAGAAGGCTGCACCAGCAGGCGCACCAAGCCCATCATGGTGGTGCGGCAGAACCAAATCGAAGTGCCGGCCTCACAGACATCTTGCCAATACTTGGAGGCGACCTCGTGGCAAGGGTGATGCGTGTACGAGAGGGACAGCCAGACATTGACGTCCGGCAAGTCTCCGGCAGCCGGTCGCCAGGCGGCCGAGGCCTCAGCGACCCGCCATGAGCTGACGGGCTCGCTCATCGTCGTCCTCATGAAGCAGCTCATCGCGTCGGACCGGATCCATGAGCTGCAGCATCTCTGGGCCAGCCGGCCCGGTGCCGAAAACCGGCCGCGCCAAAAAACGCAGCTGCGGATCGGCCGCGCCGCGGGCATTCAGGCCTTTTTCCACCAGATCCACCACCAGGTCGCGCAAGGTCCGTCCCTCTAGAGCCGCGCGGGCCTTGAGGTGCTTGAGCAGCTCATCGGGAATATCAACCGTGGTTCGCATCAGTGCATTTTTACATCAAAGCATCAAGATGCGCAAGCGGAACAAACAATCCTTGGCTCAAGTCCAACCGCCTCAGGATGGGCCGCGCTTGCCTCTACAGGGTCGAGCCCGCCGAGCCGCTTGCGTCCAAGCGCCGCTGGCAATGCGCCAGCAGCCCCTGGACACCGTCCTCGATCAGGTCGAGCACCCGCTCGAAGTCCTCAGGCCCGCCGTAGTAGGGGTCGGGCACCACGGTATCGGGGTGCTTGCGAAAAAACTCGGCCAGGCGCCGCACCTTCTTGCTGTGCGTGGAAGGGCACAGGCTTTCGGTCAAGGACTGGTTGTCCCAATCCATGGTCAAGATGAGGTCAAAGCGCTCGAAGTCCGCATCGACCACCTGTCTGGCGCGCAAAGCCGAGAGGTCGTAGCCTCGCAAGGCCGCATGCTTTTGCGTGCGCGCATCAGGCGCCTTGCCCGGGTGGTAGTTGTGCGTGCCGGCCGAATCGACCGTGATCACTTCGGCCAGGCCCGCCTCGCGCAGCCGTTGGCGCATCACGCCTTCGGCCGTCGGGCTGCGGCAGATATTGCCCATGCAGACAAAAAGAAGCTTCATGGCAAGGTCGGTACTCAAGGGGCAGGACCGGGTCCTGATGTCACCGTCATCAGCCCGGCACGCTCAGGGCGCAGCAGCTAGTTTGCACCGTACTTGGACCGCCACGCCTTGGCGCTAAGCTTGTCGATCGCCGCGTAGCAAGCCGTCATAGCAGCCTCACCCGAGCCTTTGCCACGCCCCTTGAGCTGCTTGAAAACGAAATCGGAGTAGACCGACCCGACGGCATGAATCGCATCGTGACGCGAAAGGCCCTGCGCCATGAGCCTTGGGATCGCGCGCACGACGCATTCGACGCCAAGCGCAACCTGGTTCTCGACCATCATGTGAAAAACCGCATGCGCCGTGACGTTCGGCAGGTCGATCTTGGCGCGCGTATGAAACTCCTCGATCCACTCAATCCGCTCTCCCTCATCGAGTTCGAGCCAGGCCTGCGCATCGAGCTCCTGGTCGGGATCGTAAGCATTGAATTGATCCATGGCGGTGTCAGTCCCCAAATTCAAGGCATCGCAAGATCACAAAAGGTTGCGCCAGGGTGCATGATAAACACAGGCGCCGCGGCTCAATGCCGAAAATGCCTCACGCCAGTGAGCACTATTACCACGCCGCGCTCGTTGGCCGCGTCGATGACCTCCTGATCGCGCATCGAGCCGCCGGGCTGTATGACGCAGCTCGCGCCGGCGTCGACCACCACATCCAAGCCATCGCGGAACGGAAAGAAGGCGTCGCTGGCCACCGCCGTGCCCTTGAGGCTGAGCTGCGCATGCTCGGCCTTGATGCTGGCAATGCGGGCCGAATCGAGGCGGCTCATCTGGCCAGCACCTACGCCCAGAGTCATGCCGTCCTTGCAGAACACGATGGCATTGCTCTTGACATACTGCGCCACCTTCCAAGCAAACAGCAGGTCGTCCAGCTGCTGCGCGGTGGGTTGGAGCTGGCTCACCACCCGGAGGTCAGCGCGCTGCAGCTCGTGGTTGTCGGCACTCTGAATTAAAAGGCCCGAGCCGATGCGCTTGATATCTTGCGCGTTGCGACTGCCGGCCAGGTCAGCAGGCAGGGCAATTTGCAAGATGCGCACATTGGCCTTGGACTTGAACACCTCCAGCGCCTCGTCGCTGAAAGCCGGCGCCATGAGCACCTCGACAAACTGCTTGCTCACCGCCTCGGCGGCGAGCTTGTCGAGCGGACGGTTGAAGGCAATGATGCCGCCAAAGGCACTGGTCGGATCGGTCTGGAAGGCCTTGCGGTAAGCCTCAAGAGGCTGCGAGCCGACGGCCACCCCGCAGGGGTTGGCGTGCTTGACGATGACGCAGGCCGGCGCATCAAAGCTCTTGACGCATTCCCAGGCGGCATCGGCATCGGCAATGTTGTTGTAGCTCAGCTCCTTGCCCTGCAGTTGCCGGGCCGTGACCAACGAGCCGGCCGCGGGCTGCAGATCGCGGTAGAAGGCGGCGCTTTGGTGCGGATTCTCGCCGTAACGCAAGTCTTGCAGCTTGATGAACTGCGCGTTGCTCTGCGCCGGGTAATCGCTGCGACGGGGCACGCCTTCGGGCCGATCGAACTCGATGGACGACAGGTAGTTGCTGATCGCGCCGTCGTACTGGCTGATGCGGTTGAAGGCGGCCACCGACAAGGCAAAGCGGGTGGCATCGCTCACCTTCTTGCTCGCCTTGAGCTCACCGAGCACGCCGGCATACTGCGAGGCATCAGTCAGAACAGCCACGTCCTTCCAGTTCTTGGCGGCGCTGCGCACCATGGCCGGGCCGCCGATGTCGATGTTTTCGATCGCGTCTTCGAGTGTGCAGCCGGGCTTGGCCACGGTGGCTTCAAACGGGTAGAGGTTGACCACCAGGAGATCAATGGTGTGGATGTTGTGGCGGCGCAGCGCGGCCATGTGCTCGGGAAGATCGCGCCGCGCCAGCAGGCCGCCGTGGACCTTGGGATGCAGGGTCTTGACGCGCCCGTCGAGCATTTCCGGAAAGCCGGTCATATCGGCCACCTCGGTCACGCTCAAGCCCTGCTCGGACAACAGCTTGGCGGTGCCGCCCGTCGACAGCAGGTGCACACCCAGCGCTTGCAGTTCGCGGGCAAAGTCAACAATGCCGGTCTTGTCGGAGACGGAAATCAGGGCGTACATGGGCGAGAGCCTTTTTTCAAGTTCGGGGGTTCGCGGGCCAGGCTGCTTACTTGACCAGCTTGTGGTCGAGCAGCTTCTTGCGCAGCGTGTTGCGGTTCAGGCCCAGCCATTGGGCCGCGCGCGACTGGTTCTGATCGGCGTGCTGCATGACCACCTCGAGCATCGGCTTTTCAACCGTGCCCACCATCATGTCGTAAAGGCCCGCAGGCTCGGTGCCGCGCAAATCCTTGAAATAGCCCTCAAGGCTGGCGCGCACGCACTCTTCAATGCTCTTCTTGCTCATGTACAAGCTTTCTCTGGTTCTTGCTGGCCCGTCTGCCAAGGCGCGAGCGGTAAGCGGTCCATGCGCTGGGCCAGCGCATCAAAAAAATCGGCCACAGCGGCCAGTTGGGCATCGGCCGAGTCGATGGTGTTGACCTGCTGGCGCAGGGCCTCGCCGCCAGGCAGGCTGCGCAAATACCAGGCGATGTGCTTGCGCGCGCTGCGCACGCCCGCATACTCACCGTAGAGCCCATGGTGCTCGGCCAGGTGATCGAGCAGCAGGCGCCGCACTTCGGCCACCAGGGGCGGCGCGAGCAACTCGCCGGTGGCCAAAAAATGCGCCACCTCGCGAAAGATCCAGGGCCGACCCTGGGCCGCTCTGCCGATCATGACCGCGTCCGCGCCCGTCTGACGCAGCACCTCGGCGGCTTTGAAAGGCGTATCAATGTCGCCATTGGCCACCACCGGCACACGCACCGCCGCCTTGACGGCGGCCACCGTGTCGTACTCGGCCTGCCCCTTGTAGCCCTGCTCGCGGGTGCGGCCATGCACGGTGATCATCTGGATGCCCACGCCCTCAAAGGCGCGGGCCAGTGCAAGCGCGTTCTTGTGCTCGCCCGACCAGCCGGTGCGCATCTTGAGCGTCACCGGCACGCCATGCGGCTCGCAGGCCGCCACCACCGCGCGCGCGATCTCGATGGCCAGCGGCTCGTTTTGCATCAGCGCCGAGCCGGCCCATTTGTTGCACACCTTTTTGGCCGGGCAACCCATGTTGATGTCGATGATCTGCGCGCCGCGTTCGATGTTGTAGACGGCCGCATCGGCCATCATCTGGGCTTCGGTGCCGGCGATCTGCACCGCAATGGGCGCCACCTCACCTTGGTGATCAGCACGGCGAGACGTCTTGAGGCTGTCCCACAAATCGCGCCGTGAGGTCACCATCTCGCTGACCGCATAGCCCGCGCCCAGGGCCTTGCACAGGCGGCGAAAGGGCCGGTCGGTCACGCCCGCCATGGGGGCTGCGAAGACGCGATTGGCCAAGGCGTAGGGGCCGATGTGCATGGGCTAAAGACAGGTGGGCTGGAGCGAGGGGAAGCGGATTCTACCTGCCCGAAATTTCAGCAATCTGGCCGGCCTACGTCGGCGCAAGTGGCGCGCCCGGGCACAATGATCGGACCATGAACGAAACCCTCAATGAGCTGCTCAAACTGCTGGCCTTGCCCGAGTACGGGCTGAGCACAGTCTTTGTGGTGTCGTTCATCTCAGCAACGCTCCTGCCCATGGGCTCGGAGCCAGCCGTCTTTGGCCTGATCAAGCTGCAGCCCGAGCTGTTTTGGCCCACCATAGCCGTGGCCACGGTGGGCAACACCCTGGGCGGCGCGGTCGATTGGGCGATGGGCTACGGCGCGCACCAGGTGGCCGACAAATACCGAGGCTCTCGCACCCACGGGCGCGCCCTTGTATGGCTCGAAAAGCTCGGCCCCAAAGCCTGCCTGCTGGCCTGGCTGCCGGCCGTCGGCGATCCGCTGTGCGCTGTTGCGGGCTGGCTGCGCCTGCCGTTTTGGCCTTGCCTGCTCTACATGGCCATCGGCAAGTTTGCGCGCTATGTCACCATGACTGGCGCCCTGCTGTGG
>JBILGP010000141.1:0-5371 GCA_044350985.1 Polaromonas sp.
CGCTGGAGGAGCGCCAGTACGGCGTGGGCCTGAAATTTCATCCGACCGTCCTCGACGGCGGTCGCGTCAACCTCAAGCTCACCACCGAGGCGTCGGAGCTGTCGCAGACCGGCGCGGTGCTCAGCGGCAGCGACGGCACCAGCACCATCATGCCGGTGGTCAGCACCCGCCAGATCGACACCACGGTGCAGCTCGGCGATGGCCAGAGCTTTGCGGTTGCCGGCCTGATCCGCAACAACCTGACGCAGTCGGTCAGTCGCTTTCCCGGGCTCGGCGATCTGCCAGTGCTCGGCGCGCTGTTTCGATCGACCGCGTTTCAGAAGGACCAGACCGAGTTGGTCTTTGTGGTCACCCCCCGGCTGGTGCAGCCGATTGCTCAGGCGGTGCTGCCCACCGATGTGCATCGCGAGCCCAGCCGCCAGGACGCCATCCTGGACGGCCGAGCCGAGCGCGGGCCCAGGTCACCTGCGCCACCCACTGCGCAACCCACCGCGCAACCTACTGCGCCCCCCGCCCTTCCAACCGACACCAGGAGCCAGCCATGAGCCATCCTTCTTGCCTCCCCTGCCGCTTGACCGCAGGTGTCGCCGCCGCTGTCGGCCTGCTGCTCAGCGGCTGCGCCTCCACCACGCCCAATTACGACGAGCGCTTTGGCGAGGCGGTGCGTCACAACCGCCAGGCCCAGGTGATCCATCCAGCGCCCGCACAGGTCGGCGCGGCCGCTGAGGGTCTTGACGCCCAAACCGCCCGCGCGGCCGTGCAGCGCTACCGCGACAGCTTTCGCGCACCGCCGCCGGTGATCAATGTGATCAATCTGGGCTCGGGGACGTCGCAGTCGCCGTAAGGCACCGGGCAAGGAACCCAGTAGGAGGGACTCTGGCGGTGCGGCAGGCCGATGCGGCCGCACCACCAGACATGCAAGGCGCCTATCAGAGCGCCGCGTCGGCACGCCGGACGGTCCGGTGTGTCTTTTTTGAACCATGACAGGAGTGTTTTATGAACCAGTTGATTCGCAAGTTTCCAGCAGCCCTTGGCCGTTTCATGCGTGACGAAGAGGGTGCGCAAGTGGTCGAGTACGCGCTCATCATTGCGGTCGTCTCGATTGCCCTGGTGCTCGCCATTCAGGGTCTGACCAATGGCAATTTCGCCGACTTCATTGCCCGGGTCGACGCCTGTCTGACCAAGGCCACTTGCACCTGAGCGCACGGGAACTGGCGCGATGAGACCCGCAGATCGATGGAGCTTTCGGCCTTCGCCTGCGGGTCTTGCGCGCATCTCTGGCCGCTCCGGCGGCCTTCGCAGGCAGCAGGGGGCGGTCGCTGTGACCGTGGCCTTGTGCCTGCTTTTTCTTTTGGGATTTATGGGCTTGGCCCTGGATTTTGGCCGTCTCTTCGTCATCCGCGGCGAGTTGCAGACGGCTGTGGACAGCTGCGCCCTGGCGGCCGTGCGTGAGCTCGATGGCCGAAGCGATGCGCTCGCACGTGCGAGCAGCGTTGGCCGTGCTGTAGGCAACGCCAATGCGGTCAACTTTCAGTCGGCCAGCTGGGCCGGGCGCGGCCAGCTTGTGGATGCGGACGTGCAGTTTCTCGACCGCGACCTGATGCAGACCGCGCAGCCCGCGCAGGCGCTCTATGCCCGGTGCCGGCATGAGCATGCGGCAGCAGGCGCCTGGCTGCTGCCGGCCTTGCAAGCGTTTTGGGGCAACGCATCGCCGGCGGTGTCGATGCGGCTGTCAGCCCAGGCCACGGCTACCCGGCTGAGCGCCCAGACCGCCTGCCCGCTGCCCATTGCGCTGCGGCCTGTGGCAGGCAGCAGCGCGCCCCATTACGGCCTGAGCGCGGGGCAATGGGTGGCTGTGGTGGGCGCCAAGGGACGGGCCCCCGGCGGGCAGATCGGCTGGGCCAACCTCGATGGCTCACGCAATGCGGCCGAGACTGAGCGCGAGCTGCTCGGGTACTGCGGTGTGCGCATCGGCGACCGTCTGGGTACGCCGGGTGCGCAGGCGTCGGTCACCGACGTCTGGAATCTGCGCTTTGGCCTGCACAAGAACAATCCGCCGGCCGAAGCGGCCGGCCTGCTCGATGCCACGGGCTATGCCTACACGGCCAAGAACTGGCCTTCGCAGCGCAATGCCCTCAGCGGTGCCAAGCCAGCCGGCGCCCACGCCAGCGCGGCCAACTACCTGATCAAGAGCGCGGCCCAGGCCTCGTGCGCCGACACCAGCACCAGCGTCTCGCTTTGCGAGTCCATCACCGGACTCAAGCTGTCAGGCGCCTACAAGTCCCTGGTACCGCCCGGCGCAGCCTATGGCGGGGCCTCACGCATCGTCGTGGTGCCCGTGGTCAACGATGCGGCCCGGGTGATCGATTACGCCTGCATGCTGATGCTGCAGCCCATGAGCACGCCCATGATCGACGTGCAGCTTGAATACATCGGCAATGCGGGCGACAGCGCCTCGCCTTGCTTCACCGTGGGCCTGCCCGGGGGCAGCGCCGGCCCGCGGGTGGCCACCTTGGTGCGCTAAACCATGAAACGCCGGTCCATGACCCCAAAATCTGCAGCATCCCAAAGCGGCGCCGCGCTGCTGGAGCTGGCCTTGATTTTGCCGATGCTCCTGGTGATGGCCTTGGCGGTCACCGAGCTCGGCCGTGCTTTGTGGCACTACAAGGTGCTGGCCCAGTCGACCCGCGAGGCGGCGCGCTATCTGTCGACGCAAACGCCGGGCACGGGGGTCGAGCAGGCCCGCAACCTGGTGCTGCACGGCAAGCTGGCCGGCGGCGGCGCCTACCAGCTCTCGGGGCTGACCGCGGCCCAGCCGGTGCGCGTGAGCTGGCAGCGTCAAGGCAGCAGTTTGGCGCTGGTCAGCGTGACGGTGGCGGGCTACCGCTTCGATTCGCTGGCGGCAACGGTGTTTGGCGTGCGCCTGGGGCCCATCACCTTCAGCGACATCAGTGCCAGCATGCGGGCCGCTTCGTGCGGCAGTGTGTGCTGATGGCCCAGCGCAAGGCCCAGGCCGGCTCGACGGCGGTGGAGTTTGCGCTGGTGATGCTGGTGTTCCTCACCTTTTTGCTGGGCCTGCTCGATCTCACGCGCCTGCTCTACACCTGGCAGGCGGCGTCTGAGGCGGCCCGCGTGGGCGCACGCTACGCCGCGGTGTGCGACGACACCAGCCGAAGCGCCGATGTGCGCGCCCTGATGCAGCGCACGCTGCCGGCGGTCACGCAGGTGGCGATCGACTGGCTGCCGGCGGGCTGCGCGGCCAGCCAATGCCAGTCGCTGCGCCTGCGGGTGACCGGCCTGCAGTTTCAGTGGATCTCGCCGATTGCCGGCATCAATGCCCTGGCGCCGATTGCGCTGCCGGTGGCCAGCGTCGAGTTGACACGCGAGGCCATGCGCCAGGACCCGCAGAGCACAGCCCTGTGCAGCCTTTGACCTAGAAAGAACCCACCCCATGAAGATTGCCCTGATATCCCCCAGCAAGGTCCACCTGACCGAAATGAGCCAGGTGCTGCAAGGCCCCACACCCGCAGCGCTGCACGGTGCGGCACACGAGCTGCTACAGATCGAAGGCGGGCGCAGCCGCCTGGCCGAGGTCGTGGAGACCCACCAGCCCGACCTGGTGGTGGTCGACGGCATGGGACGCGATCCCGATGAGCTCGAGCCGGTCGAGCAGGTCACCGCGGCGCATCCGCAACTGGCCGTGCTCATGCTGTGCGCCCAGCAGTCGCCTGAGTTCTTGCTGCGGGCCATGCGCGCGGGTGTGCGCGAAGTGCTCGGTTCGCCGCCGACGCCGGCCTCGCTGCTGATGGCGGTCGAGCGCGTCGACAAGCGGCGATCGGGCGCTGCGGCGCGGCCGCGCGGTCGCGTGCTGGCCTTTGCCTCGTGCAAAGGGGGCAGCGGCGCGACCTTCATTGCATCGAACCTGGCCTACCAGCTGGCCGCCGAAAAATCCGTGCTGCTCATCGATCTGAACCTGCAGTTTGGCGATGCGCTGGGCATGCTCAGCGAGCAGCCCGCAGCACTGAGCCTGGCCGATGTGGCGCGCGAGATCGATCGGCTTGACGCGGCCTTTTTGGCCGCCTGCACCACCCGTATTCACGAGCGGTTCAGTGTGCTGGCCGCGGCCGAGGAGGTGACCGACGGCCTGGAGGTCAGGCCCGAGCACCTGGAGGCCATCGTCAAGCTGGCCAGGCGGCACTACGACTTCGTGCTGCTCGACCTGGATCGCCACCTCGATCCGCTGAGCATCCGCGCGATGGACCTGTCCGATCAGCTGTTCGTGGTCATGCAGGCGGGCCTGCCCTGGCTGCGCAATGCACGCCGGCTGCAAAAGCTGCTCGCCGGCCTGTCCTACCCGGCTGACAAGGTGCATTGGCTGGTCAACCGCGCCGAGCGCGGTGACGACATCGGCTTGGACGACATCGCCCAGGCGCTGGGGGTCGAGCAAGTGCGCTCAGTGGCCAACGACTGGCGCGAGGTGTCGGCCTCGATCAACCAGGGCACGGCGCTGATCGAGCTGGCGCGCTCCAGTGCGGTGGTGCGCAATCTGGCAGAGCTGGCCCGCAGCCTGGGCCCGCAGACCAGCGAGCCGCCCAGCTTGTTGTCGCGGCTGTTTCGCCGTGCCTGATTTTGCGTCCCCGGTACCGACTATGCACCCCAGCCTGAATTTGCGTGAACGCTTTCGCACGCCCCCAGGCGCATTGAGCGCGCCACCGGTGCCAGCCGAGGCGCCGCCCGAGCCGTCCGCCGAGCGCTACCAGACTATCAAGGGCCGCCTGCACATGAAGCTGGTCGAGCGGTTTGATCTGGCGGCGCTGGAGGCCCTGGCGCCCGATCTGCTGCGCCAGGAAATCGGCCGCCTGACCGAGCGCTTGCTCAACGAAGAGCCTGTGGCCATCAACGAGGTCGAGCGGCGCTATCTGATTCGCGACATCGGCCACGAGATGATGGGCTTTGGCCCGCTCGAGCTGCTCATGGCCGACCCGACCGTCTCCGACATCTTGGTCAACAGCTGGCACCAGGTGTATGTGGAGCGGCGTGGCAAGCTCGAATTGACGCCGGTGACCTTTCAAAACGAGGCGCACCTGATGCGCATCATCGACAAGATCGTCTCGCGGGTTGGACGCCGCATAGACGAATCGAGCCCGATGGTCGACGCCCGCCTGCCCGATGGTTCGCGGGTCAATGTGGCGATCGCGCCGGTGGCCATTGACGGGCCGATGATGTCGATCCGGCGCTTTGCGCAGGTGCCGCTCAAGATGGAGCGGCTGGTCAGCGAGGGCTACCAGAGCCTGACGCCGGACATGGCGCGCTTTCTGCAAGCGCTGGTGCAGGCCAAGGTCAATCTGCTGATCTCCGGCGGCACGGGCTC
>JBILGP010000142.1:0-5288 GCA_044350985.1 Polaromonas sp.
CGCGTGCATGGCTGGCCCAGCAGGGCGATTGGCGCGCTCGGGCCAACAACGCGCAGAGCAACAGCTTCGAAGCCTTGCCTTTTTTCTTTGTGGCGGTTCTGACGGCCCAATACCTGCAAGCCAATGCGCTCACGCTCGATTTGCTGGCGCTGGCTTTTGTGCTGCTGCGCCTGGCCTACATCTACTGCTACATCGTCGACAAGGCGGGCCTGCGCAGTCTGGCCTGGAGCTTGGCTTTTGTGGTCAATGTGGCGATTTTGTTCATCGGATTTCGCTGAACCTTGCGCGCGCGGCTTGACGCTGCGCCTGCGCTGGCTTTGGGTGAAAACCCGCACGGGATGATCCGGATGCGCTTTGCCTGGTCCGCTTTTATGCTGGAGGTCTGACGCCACCTTACGCCTTGGCCCATGGACTTCGCTTGCATCAATCGCCGCCGTGTTTTGGCCGCCGCCGCGGTGGCCGCCAGCGTGCTTGCGGGCCCGAGTGGCGCGGCGGGGCCGCGGGCTGAAAAAGGCAAGGTGCATCTGGTGGTGGGCGGCCAGACCTCCTTTCACCACCTGGCGCTGGTGCTCGCTGACCAGCTCGGCTACTTTCGCAGCGAGGGCCTGAGCGTCGAGATCACCGATGCCGGCAGTCCGGCGCGCGCTCTGCAGCTGATATCTGATGGCGGCTTCGACGTTTGCGCCGGGCCCTACGAACACACGCTGCTGCTACAAGGCCGCGGGCAGCAGCATCAAGCCTTTGTGGTGCAGGCGCGCACGCCGCAGGTCGCCTTTGGCCTGTCCATGCGCGGCAGTGCGCGCGAGGTGTCCGACCTGCGCGGCAAGCGCATTGGCCTTGCGCAGTCGGGAACGGTCGATGCCATGGTGGCCACGCAGGTGCTGGCCCGCGCCGGTCTGCGCGCCGATGAGATCAGCTTGGTCGAGCTCGGTCCGTCGACTTCGGCTGCAACGGCCGTTCGATCCGGGGTCGTCGATGCCTTGAGTCATTTTGATCCGGTCATGACGATGCTCGAGCAAAAGGGTGAAGTCAAGATCCTTGCTGACACCCGCACCACCCGCGGCACGCTAGAGCTCTTTGGTGCCCTGTTGCCGTCATCGTGCCTGCACGCGACGGCCGAGTTCGTGCAGAAAAATCCGGCCACCTGTCAGGCCCTGACCCACGCTTTGGTGCACGCTCTCAAGTGGCTTCAGACCGCCGGTCCCGGTGATTTGATCAAGACCGTGCCAGACCGCTTTTTTCAAGGCGACCGGGCTTTGTACTTGGCCTCTTTCATGAAGGTGCGCGGTTCGATGTCGCCCGATGGCCTGATGCCAGCCGATGGTGCCCAGGCTGCGCTTGAGGCCCTGCTGCGGCTCAATCCAGCTTTGCGCGTGGACCGCGCAGGCCTGATGCGCAGTTACACCAACGAATTTGCCCGCAAGGCCAAGGACCGGTTCAAAGCCTGACGGCGCAGGCGTCTTGGGCTCTGCGCCGAGGTTCAACGCTTGGATTCGGCTTTTCGCGCGGCTTGAGCGGGCTTGCGTGTCGAGGCGCTTGCGCCCTTGCTGGCCTGCTTGGATTTGCCCGCAGGTTTGGCGCCGGCAGCGCGTGCCTTGGTCGCTGTGGCCTTGGGCGGCAGGTAAAGCACCACCGCCTCACCGGTGCGAAAGCTCGCGCTGGCCGATACCTTGTTCCACTGAGCAAGATTTTCTGCGCTGACCTTGTGTCGACGTGCGATCAGGGCCACGGTATCGCCCTTGCGGGCCTTGATCGTGGTTCGACGGGTACCGCGTTCAGGCGCCAGGGCCAAACTCGCGTTGTCAGCCAGATGGTCGGACACATCCTGTTGCACATGGGCCGGTCGCGGAATGACCAAGGTCGAGCCTGCCTTGATCAGCATTCTCGGCGGAATGTTGTTGATGCTGCGCAGTTCGGCCTCGCTCATGCCCGAGCGCTTGGCCGCCTCTGCCACGCTCAGGGTGACTGGCACACTCCAAGCGGTCCAACTGGCCAGCCTGCCCGCCCGATTGGCCTCTAGGTTGCGCTTGAAGACTTCTGCGTTTTCCCAGGGTAGCAAGATCTTGCCTATGCCGGCGGCCACAATGACGGGGCGGTTGGCCGATGGGTTGAGCGCCCTGAAGTCCTCGATTCGCATATCGGCCAGCTTCGCCGCCAGCGCGACGTCGATGTCGCGCTTGATCTCGACATCCTGAAAGTAGGGGTGGTTATCGATGGCCGGCAGTTCAACGCGAAAGTCGTCCGGCGCGGCCACCACGTTTTTAAGTGCCAGCAGCTTGGGCACGTAGTTGCGCGTCTCGTTGGGCATGCTCAGGTCTTCGTAGCGCGTGCCCTTGCCCGCGCGCTGGTTGCGCGCGATGGCCCGTCCGACGCTGCCTTCGCCCCAGTTGTAGGCCGCCAGGGCCAGGTGCCAGTCTCCAAACATGCCGTAGAGTTTTTGCAGGTAGTCCAGCGCCGCACGGGTGGAGGCCAGGACATCGCGCCGGTCGTCCCGAAAGACGTTTTGCTTGAGATCGAAATCGCGCCCGGTGGCCGGCATGAATTGCCACAGGCCAGCAGCCCTTGCGATCGATACCGCTTGAGGGTTAAAGGCCGACTCGACGAAGGGCAGCAGCGCCAACTCGCTGGGCATGTTTCTCTGCTCGAGTTCTTCGACGATATGAAACAGGTATTTGCGCGAGCGCTCGATCATGCGCTGCAGAGACTCCGGGCGGGCGGTGTACCAGCGCTCGTGCTGGCGCACCAGATCGCCTTGGAGATCGGGCATGGCAAAGCCCGATCGGATGCGCTCCCACAAGTCCACCGGCGCGGCCGGCTGTGTACCGCCGGGCTCAGCTTGCGGGGCAGGCGCGGCGGTCGTGGTTTCGCTGGGATTGATAGCTGAAGGGCCACTCGCAGCGCCGACTACGCCGCCTGTCGCGCCGCCCGTCGCGCCGTCCGTCACCGAGCCTGGGGCCGATTCGCCCGCTGGCGCGGCGGTGGTGCTGCCAAGAGACGTCGGCTCAGCGGGCTTAGCAGAAACTTGAGTTTGTGTCTGTGCCTGTGTCTGTGCCTGTACTCCGGCCTGCGGGCTGGTCGCATGCAAGGCGCTGCTGCCCAGCGCCAAAGCGAGCCACAAGGTCTGGCCGACCCAGCGGGGAGGGCTTTGGGATGGGCTCGGCTGGGGGATTGTTGTCATGCGTGGCGGTAGGCTCATTCGGAGCGGCCGGTGGGGCCGTTGTGGGTGGGCGGTGCGATGGGCGGGGTGGACGCGGCTCTGTCTAGAATGGCTTAACGGACGTGACCGACTTGGCGGCAGTGGCTCGGTGCATGGCATCTGGCCCTCAACTTTGCGGCACTGTGTCCTCCGTCACGGCGATCCTGCCCGCCGATCAAGCGGCTGCACAAACGTGATGTCTTCTGAAATTATAGGTTTGACGCAGTGGCTCGACACGCCGCCCGGGCGGTGCCTGCTGGCGTGGGAGCGTGCGCAGTTTGATCAGGCGCTGGTCGACGTGTTCGGTTACCACGCCTTGCAACTGGGCTTGCCGCAGTTGACGGCGCTGCGCAGCAACCGCATGCCGCACCAGTGGTTGGCCGTGGGTGGCGATCTGGCGAGTTTCCCGAGCGGGGGTGAGGGCGCTTATGAGGACCTCCGACAGGCGGCCGGTGGTGGCAGCAGGGAGGGCCTGGGCCCGGTTGCCGAGGTGGGGGCGCGGCCTGCCTTAACCTCTTTGCCCTCCTTGCAGTTGCACTCGGCAGCCTTGCCTTTTGCAGCGGGCAGCCTGGACCTGGTGGTGCTACCCCACACGCTCGAGCTCAGTGACGATCCCCACGCCACCTTGCGAGAAGTCGAGAGGGTCTTGGTGCCCGAGGGGCGGGTGGTGATCAGTGGACTCAATCCAGCGAGTTTGTGGGGATTGCGGCAGCGCCGCGGTCGCTGGCTGCGCGGCCTTGGCCAGGGCCAGTTGTTTTTGCCCGAGCAAGGCCATTTCATCGGCTACTGGCGCCTGCGCGACTGGCTGCGCCTGCTCGATTTTGAGGTGGAGTCGGCGCGCTTTGGCGTCTATCGGCCGGCCCTGAGCAGCGCGCGCTGGCTCGAGCGCTTTGCCTGGATGGAGCGCATGGGTGCCCGCTGGTGGCCGATCTTGGGAGCTGTTTACTTCGTGGTGGCCGTCAAGCGGGTGCGAGGCATGCGCTTGATCGAGCCTGCCTGGCGCCAGCCGCGTCGTCGCAGTGCGGCGCCGGCAGCGGCCGCGCGCCAGCAAGGCCATGGTCCAGGCGTGCAGTGAGTGATCCGCGTCTGTTAACCTGCGGCCGCCGCGGCAGCCTCTTCGGGTCAGCCCGTTCATCCATCACCCCAACGTAAAGAACAAATTTCTGTGCAGTCCGTCACCATCTACACCGATGGCGCTTGCAAGGGCAATCCCGGGCCAGGCGGCTGGGGCGCGCTGCTGCAAGGCGCCGGCGTCAGCAAGGAGCTTTTTGGCGGTGAGTTGAACACCACCAACAATCGCATGGAAATCATGGCGGTCATTGAGGCCCTCTCAGCACTCAAACGCCCTTGTCAGGTCACGCTCTACTTGGACAGTGAATATGTGCGCAAGGGAATCACCGAGTGGATTTCGGGCTGGAAGGCGCGTGGCTGGATCACGGCCAGCAAGACCCCGGTCAAGAACGTCGATTTGTGGCAACGGCTCGACGCCTTGGTCAGCGGCGCGGGTCATCAGATCGACTGGCGGTGGGTGCGTGGCCACGCCGGCAATGCCGGCAATGAAAAGGCCGATGCCTTGGCCAACCAGGGCGTGGCGCTGGCGCTTGGGTCTGCCCGTTCGGGCGCCTGAGACCGGGCGCTGGGCGGTCTAGCCGGCCGCTGCCGCCAGATCGGGCACGGGCGCCGACCGCTCGGCCCAGGCCAGAGCCGCCATGACGTCGCCAACGACGATCACCGCCGGGCTGCGCATCTTGTGATGCGCGATGTCGCTGGACAGATGCGCTAGTGTCGTGGCGATGTGGCGCTGCTGAGGCAGGCTGGCGTCCTGAATGACGCCGGCCGGTGTCTGGGGCGGCAGGCCCTGCATCAGCGCCTCGGCCAGCGCTGCCGCCTGTGACATGCCCATGTAAATCACCAGGGTCAGGCGCGCACGGTGGGCCATGGTGGCCATGGCAGCCCAGTCGGTCGAGCCGCCGACTTTGGCGTGGCCGGTCAGGAAAACCACCCCCTGGGCATGGTCGCGATGGGTCAGGGGCAAGCCCAGGCTGCTGACGCCGGCCAAGCCCGCCGTGATGCCATTGATCACTTGCACCGC